>CALQSQ010000035.1 GCA_943333275.1 Akkermansia muciniphila | reverse complement strand
AGCAAGACCTTTGGGAGACTCCTGCCTGAGCTCCATTAGGGTGAGCATCCGTCCCACCGCGCCCTCGCGCTCAAATCCCCAATTTTTGCGCCTTCTGCGCCTTTTTGCGGCCATTCCCATTCCCGTCTTTGGGCTTCTGCCTTTTGTCTTTCCACCTCCAACACCCTCCCCCACAAAAAAGCCCCGCCAGACGTCCGGCGGGGCAATGCGGGTCCGGGGGTGCTGTCCGCTGGACCGCCTGGGTGACCGTGTGTCAGGCAACTGTGCCTGCCGCCACGGGTCTGCGGCGGCGTGCAAGCAGGAGCAGACCGGCTGCCGCGCAGGTAGTGGTGGCGGGTTCGGGCACGGGGCTTATCAGGCCGATGTTGAAACCAATGCCATCCTGCCCGATGTGGTGCACCCGCAGGGTCAGCGAACTCACTGAATCATCGATCCTCGTCACGCCGAGGTCCGTGTTGAAAAAACCGGGCGTCGGTGCTGAAAGGGAATTTTTCACCGTGAAGTTGCCCACACCTCCTGAGAAGTCCGTGGGACCGAAGTTCGCCCCCAAGTCCCAGTCATTGAGAAACGTGCCATTCTGCAGCACTGTGACGGTGGTGAATCCCGCGGCGGAGCTATGACCAAGTCCGGCGGTGCCAAGCACCAGCAGCCCGGCGGCAATAGGGCCGTCGAGCAGGGTGAATGTCAGGGTGTAGTCCAGGGATGTGCCGTCTACGCCGAAATTCACGGCATCCACGCTGTCCCTGGTTGTCCAGGCATAGTTGTTCCCGGCGGCTGAGAACGAGCCATTTTGCAGCAGCGGTCCCTGGTTGCGCGTCCAGTTCAAGGGCGTGGCATCATAGGTCACCAGCACATGGCCGTAGCCGGGCAGATAGTAGGTGGGGCTCGGGCTCGTTACGGTGGCTGCGAGTCCCGTCGCGCTCATGTCGAGCCAGTCGATGGTGTAGCTGGCGGCCAGCGCGGGAGCGGAACAGGCGGAGGCGAGGACGGCGGTGATCAGGGGCAGGTTCAGTAGTTTCATGTGTGGTGATGTTATGGATTGTGGTTATTCGCAGCCCCATGCCTTCTGGCATGCGGGCATCCCGGGTTTAGGAAATTTTCATGAAAATGACAATCCATTTCTCCCCCATTAGGGCCACCTTTCAGCTTCCCCCGGAAACCCGCTTCCACCCACCCCTCCCCGGTCCGTTTGAACCGGGAAACCCCAAAAACCACCCCCCGGTCCCCCCAGCCTTCACCCTTTGGTATTCGGCTTCAGTCTTCAAATTTTTTCCTTCCTCAATCATCAATCACAAATCATCAATCATAAATCCAAAATCCTCCCCAGCCGCCCCACCGTCCGCCCCTCCCGTTTCCGCGCCAGATCATGCTCCCAGAAACGCGCCACCCGCCACCCCCGCCCCCGGAGCGTCCGCGTCACCAGCCGGTCCCGCTTCCGGTTCGCCGCCAGCTTCTGCTCCCAGAACTCCGCGTTCTGCTTCGGCTGCGTCCCATGCTCCGGGCACCCATGCCAGAAACACCCATCCACAAACACCGCCACCTTCCGCCCCGGAAACACAAAATCCGGCCTCTCCGGCCGCACACTGTTCCTCCGCCACCCTTTGATCCCATGCTCCCTCATCAACGCCATCATCCGCAACTCCGTTGCCGCATTCCCCTTGCTCCGGATGCGGGACATGACCTCCGAACGCTTTTCCTTGCTGAACACGTTGGACATGGGGGAACTATTCTTTAGTCTGCGCGTTTACCTGTTCCCTGATCGTAGAAAGAATCCGCTCATAATGATCCGCGATCTGCTCCGCCTCCTCAGCGTCCGATGCGTCCTCAATCATAAAATCAGGCGAGGGTGGGAACCCACTCTCGAAATACATTTGCGTCCCCCGCCACGCCTCCAAACGCACCTGCAACCCATCCATCAACTGACCCACGTCCAAACGGCTTAGTTTTATGGTAACTGATTCTTCCATAGGCTTCGCCTGGCCTGGGTGATGTGGAAGGGCAAGTTAAAAAATTCCGCCCGGCCCCGCTTCCGGTCCAGCACGAGCTTCCCGCTTCAGCACTCCGCGTCCCATGTTCCGGGCACCGTTTTAATTTCCACTGGCCTGCTGGGCTGCCATGGCGTGAGAGTGGAGCAGCAGTGGGTCAGGGCTAAATTTCTTCGGAAGTTGCAAAGGTTTCCCTTCAAACTCACAGAACCAGCGTGCGTCCCCAAACTCGCCCATTTTTCCACTACGAAGCTTTGGCGAAAGGTGAACTATAAAGTTTTCGTCCACCCAAAGCAATTTGCGGTCGAAAGCGCGGTCATGAAGGGCATTTAGACAAAGGCCGTTCCGTGGATTTAGACGGTTCTTGGCGTCGCTCGACCACGGAACAATGTGACTGGCGATTAGTAATGAAGGGACGGCCAGACCAGTGATGCAGCAACGATTATTGTAGGCGGATAGAATGCGACGACGAAAGAAATTCTGGTTCACCCGCAGTCTCACGATGGCCTCCCGTTCGATGCCAACTTTGGGCAAGTCGTGTGTTTCGACCTCGGCATATTCGACGATCGTTTCTCCAAGCCGCTGCGCCATCAACCGCTGACACTCGAAAGCTAGGGATTCCGCGTCGTTTGCAAACTCTCGCCAGATTTCTTCCTCGCCCTTTGCGCCGTGCGTTGCACCTCGAATGCCGCGTGCTTGTAAAGCGGGGTCGAGCCGCGCGAAATTAGCGAGCTTGTAGGAAATACTGCCGACGCTGCGACCGAGGATTTTGGCGAGTTGTTGGAGTTTTGGATTGTGGACGTGGATCGTCCCAAAAGGAATTTGGCTATAAAGATTAAATGCAAGGATATGCTCCTCGCGCGTCCAGTCACCGGGGCGGCTCATACGGTGAGGACCTCCCATGCATCCCGTTCACCAAAGAGGCGTGTGGCAAGTTTGCTGTCCGACTCTGAATCAAGGTCGAGCACTGGAGACGACAGGACTCTCGCAACGCGAAAGGACCAGTAGTCCACAATCCAACGCCCGGTGATGAATGCGAAGTCATGGCCTTCGCAGATGCTGCCGCCTATCCTAGCTGTTGGATTCGAGTTCGACCAATAGCCCATAACGGAACCATCAAATTCGCGCGCAATCCGCAGCGCGCTATTGACGCAAACCGAACAATGACTTCCATCCGCGAATTTCCAAACTCCTTCCTCACCATCGTAGGTTTCTTCCTCGATAAGCTCCTCGACGAACTGAATAATACGTTGGAGTGAGAGAGACATTCGGTTTCCTAAGTAGTGGGGGAGTTCATCGTTCCAAGCCCTCCACGAGTTTACTGACAGTTGTCTTGAGGCCTTTGGCCAGCGAGACCAGCGAGAGGATGCTGGGGTTGCGAACGCCCCGTTCAATCCCGCTGATGTAGGTGATGTCGAGGTCCGCCTTGTCGGCCAGGGCTTCCTGGCTGAGGGCTGCCGCTTCGCGCGACTGGCGGATGATGAGGCCGAGTTTTTTGAGTGTCTTGTCACGCAGTTCCATGGACTGCGTAAGTGCTTCAGAAGGGAGGGATGGTCTATGGACGATCGTCCAAGTTGCGAGCGGACGGTAACCTAGGGGCGCGGCGTGCCGCTGGATTAACTGGAGGCTGGGAGTTCCCCGCAGTGTCTCATTTCAAAACCGCCACGGTCATTTCGCCTTCCCCTCCCGCTGCCAATTCACCATCCTGCTGTGGATGTCGTGGTAGGCGGGGAGTTTGGGGAGCTGGGTGGGGGAGGCGGCGATGGCGGATTTGAAGTTGGGGTAGTCGATGGAGTGGGTGAGGGCGGCCAGGTAGGTGGGGAGTTCTGCGGTGGGGCAGAGGATGCGCCAGGGGTAGTCGGACCCGGGGAAGGAGGGGACGGGGGTGCCGGTGCCGGCGGCGGCGGCGAGGGCGTCCAGATCCTCGCGGCAGCGGGCGCGGATGTGGAAGGTGGAGGGGGATTTGTGGACGATGGAAAAGAAGCCGAGTTTGGTGCAGAGCCACATGGTGGGGAGAAGAGGTTAAAGGCTAAAGGCTAAAGTTCGGGGGGTGGAGTGGGGGAGTGGGAGGATTGATGAATTAGGATTGATGATTGATGATTGTTTGAAGGGAGTCGAGGGCAGAGGGGCCGATGCAGATCCGTCTTGATGGGGGGGCGGCGGCTGGTGGCGGGATATTCGTTCATGAGGTTAATGCGGGTGTCTTGAGAACCAGGTGCGGCCCTGGGCGGTGAGGCGGTATTTTTGGAGGCGGCTGTTGGGTTTGCCAGGGAGGGTGCGCTCGATGAGGCCGGCGGCGAGGGCGGGCATCAAGTAGCGGTCTCGAAAGTTTGCCTGGCTTTTCAGCCCCAGTAGCGACTGTGCTTCCTCGCGGCTCAGGGTTTGTTCATTGAGAACGAGGATGAACCGGGCGACTTCACCTGTGACTTCACCTGTGACTTCACCTGTGACTTCACCTGTGACTTCACCTGTGACTTCACCTGTGAATTGTTCGGTGAATTGTTCGGTGAATGGGTCGGGGGCGGAAGTTTCCCGGAGGGCCTGGAGGAGGGCGGAGAGGAGGAATTCAATGAAAGGGGTGGACTCCCCGGCTTTGTCTGCAGCAGCCAGCACGCGGTAATACTCGGCCTGCCGGTCGCGGATGACGCTTTCCACGGGAAGGAAGGCGAGGAGGGGCTTCCAACGGCTGAGGATGAGGGTCTGCCAGAGCCGTCCCATGCGCCCGTTGCCATCGGCAAAGGGGTGGATGAACTCCAGTTCGTAGTGGACCACGCAACTCGAGATGAGCGGATGGGTGTCGGTGCTTTTCAACCAACCCAGCAGGTCCTGGATAAGGGCGGGGACACGGTCCGCAGGGGGCGCTAGATGGACAATGCGCGCCCCTTGAGCGATGCCGACGCCACCTGTGCGGTAGCGTCCAGCATGGTCGATGAGTCCGGCCATCAGGATGCGGTGGGCGGCCAGCAGGTCTCTGGAGGATGAGGGTGTCCAGGAATCCATGGCTTCGTAGGCGGCGAAGGCATTGCGCACTTCCTGGATCTCCCGGGGCGGGCCGAGCACGCGCCGACCGGCGATGACAGCGGTGACCTGTTCCAGCGAGAGGGAATTGTGCTCTATGGAAAGCGAGGCTTGGATGCTGCGCAGGCGGTTGCCGCGTCGCAGCGCGGGCGTCATGGCGGACGCAGGGCGGGCCCCACGGCGTCCCATTTCCTCACCGATCTGTGCTACCAGACTGAGAATCCCGGGGGTGATGGTGAAGGGAGGGGCGTAGGCTGGCTTCATGCAGACTGGTCTTTCCCATCGTTGTCTATCAAGGCGTCCATGGATGGAGGTTACGGTGCATTGATGCCAGTGGCAAGATGTGGGTTGGGGATGGGGCTGGAAAAGGAGGAGGGGTGGGAGAAAAGGCTAAAGGCCAAAGACCAAAGACTAAAGTTTGGAGGCTGCAGTGGGAGTGAGGGGGAAAAGGCTAAAGGCCAAAGAACAAAGGCTAAAGTTTGGAGGCTGGAGGGGGATTGTGGCAGTGGCCTTTGGCCTTTGATCTTTGGCCTTTGGTCTTTGGCCTTTGGCCTTTTTCCGGCCCGGCAACCGGTTCTCAAGCGGGAGGGCGCGTGAGAACCGGTTGGGGGATGCGGGATTAGCCGTCCTTGTTCTCTTTGTCTCCCTTGTCCTCCTCTTCCCTGAGGAGGGCTTCCATGGATTTGATCTCGTCCTCCATGGCCTGGGTGTCCATGGTGCCGCTGCTGCGCATGCGCATGGCGCGGATTTTGCGGGACATGGCGGGGCCGCTGGCCATGACGCCGACCTTGCTGAAGCGGACGTTGCCTCCCATTTGCGCGTCCATGCTCATGCTGGAGGCGGTGGCGATGGCGTCCTGGTTGGCGGCGAGGAAGAGGAATTCCCAGCCTTTCTCGTCGCGGTAGAGGCGGATGAGGTCGTTGATGTGCTGGGCGGTGAAGGTGCGCGAGGCGTTTTCCTCTCCGTCGGTGAAGATGGCGAGGATGACCTTGCCGGGGCGCTCGGCCTCGGGCAGGGCCTGGAGCCGGGCATCGATGTCCTTGATGGTGCGGCCGATGGCATCGAGCAGGGCGGTGGAGCCGCGGGGGACGTAGGTGGCGGCAGTGAGCTGGTCGACGTTCTGGACGGGGCGGGCGGCGACGGCGACTTCATAGGCATCGTCAAACTGGATGAGGGTGAGGCGGGCGTCGCCGGGGACATCGAGCTGGAACTTGAGGAATTCGTTGAAGGCGGTGACGGCGGGTTCCTGCATGGGTTGCATGGAGCCGGAGCGGTCGAGGATGTAGGCGATTTCAGTAAGGTGTTTGTTCATTTTGATGCGGATGTTTTTTTTAAAGACTAAAGACGAAAGGGAGAAAGGCCAAAGGAGGTGAGGGTGGGTGGTGCTGGTTCGTGGGATTCAGGGGGTTGGTGGTGGGACTGCCGGGAAAAGGGGGTGGGATCAGGCATGCATTTTGATGGCGATGTCCTGGTTGAGTTCATTGAGCCGGTGCTGGAGACTGGCGAGGGCGGCGAGGCTGGAGGCGGTGCAGTAGGTGAGGTTGGAGCCGGGGCGGTCGCCTTCGATGAAACTGAGCTCGCCGAAGTCGAATCCGCTGAGCGACTCGGAATTGATGAGCGGCAGGCCGCTGAGGTAGTGGTAGGCCTTGGGCATGGTGCCTTCACGCATTTCAAAGTTCCATTCCATCCAGTGATCGCGCTCGGATTCATTGATGGGCTGGTCGATTCTGTCATAGAGGCTTGAAACGCCCCCCTCCTCCTCCTCGTCGAAGTCCTCGGCGAGGCCCTGCCATTCGATGACGTAGCGGCGGAGATCGTCGTCGTCATACGGGTCGAAGCCCCTGTCCTCGATGAACTCGCGCAGGGTGGGGTAGTCCGGCTCGGCATTGGGGTCGCCGAGGTGCAGGATGTAGTTGCCGTAGCTTTCCTCGGCGTAGAGGCAGGAGTGGGCATGGTCGGGTGCGAGGATGAGCGGCTGGCTGGCGCCGATGCAGACGTCGTGGATGCGGCGGGCGATGACCGCGGGGACCAGGCAGGATCCGGCGCCGAATCCGGCGAAGGAGAGGAAGTGGCGGCGTTTCATGGGGCGTGGGTGGCTGGGATGATGGAGGGAAGTGAGCGGGAGATGAGGTGGCGCGATTTGCGGAATCGCCTGCGCAGCGGCCTGAACTCATGGAGGAGGCGGAAGCGCCAGAAGGAGAATCCGCCGGCCTTGGTTTTGAGTGGGGCGATTTCGCCAAGCCTGATGCTGACCACTGTTTCCCCGGTGCCGTGCTGCCGCCCCCAAAAAACCTCCTGAACGGTGTAAACCCGGCCGCGAAGCGGAACCTCATCAAAGGACCCAAAGGTGGCGGTCGGAAACTGTGGATGGATGCAGATGACCTTGCGGCCGACGATGTTTGGAAGGTTGGACATGGATGCTGATGGATTTTAAAAGTGGAAGGCTGGAGGTTGAAACCGGGGTGGTGGGTGGTGCTGGTTCGTAGGATTCAGGGGGTTGGGGGATGGGACTGCCGGGAAAGGGGTGGGGAGGGGGATTTAGTCTTTAGCCTTTGGCCTTTTGTTTTTGAGCTTTGGCCTTTGGCCCTCCATCCACTGCTCCTGGCTGAAAACAGGGACGTGGTGCAACTGGCAGAGGCGGATGGTGTGGCCGGTGCCTCCGCTGGCGGGGGCGGTGGGATCGATGTAGAAGAGGGCGGCGGTGGCGGGGGGGAGGCCGAGGGCGGGGCTGCCGAGGACCTTGAGGGCATCGCGCACGAGGTAGAGGGATTTGCTGTGGGCGGGATTGCCGGTCGGGCCGTTGAGAAAAAGATCGAAGAGGCGGTGGCAGTCGGGGGTGGCCTGGGTGGAGGCTTGGGCGAGGTGGAGGCGTTCGGAATCGGGGAGGTCGTGGAGGGAAAAGCAGGTGGCGGTGGCGGGGCGGCGGGCGCGGCCCATGCCGGGGGTGGGGAGGATGAGTTCGAGACGGGAGCCGGGGACGGCGGCGGCACCGAGGGCGAAGGCCTCGTCGGCACCGGGGGCGTTGCCGCTGCGGAAGGTGGTATTTGGAAAAGTCCGGGCGAGCCGCCTGCCCATGGTGGTGAGCGCCTGGCGGTGGTGGTCCGGCAGGTTGCGGGTGCCTTCGAGGAGGAGGACGGGCCGGTCGGTGCCGGCGAGGAGGGGTTCGATCAGGGAGAGAATCATGGGAGCGGTGGCGGTGATCCGTCACGTCCGCACCATGGCACAGGGGGTGGGACAAATACGGGGTGACAAGTGGATTATTTTCGATTATTTTCGTTAACCATGATTAAAAGTCCCGCTCCCAGCCGTTCGCGATCAAAGCCCACCGAACCCTTTGGCCCACCGCGATCCGGAACGAGTCGTCCGGCGCTGTGGAGGGTGATGGAGATTCACAAGATGGTGCGGGGGGGCTATTATCCCAACTGCACGACGCTGGCGCAGGTGATCGAGGTGACGCCCAAGACGATCCAGCGTGATGTGAGTTTCATGCGTGAGCAACTGGGCATGCCAATCGCGTATGATGAACTGGAACATGGATTTTACTACACGAGGGACGTGAATGAGTTCCCGCTGCTGCAACTGACCCGGCACGACGTGGTGGCGTTGTTTCTGGCGAAGCAGGCGCTGGAGCCGATGCGGGGGACGCGGCTGGAGCGGATGCTGGCGGCGAGTTTCAGCAAGATCGCGGAGGCGTGTCCGGGGGAGGTGACGATCCAGTGGCAGGACCTGGACGAAATGTTTACTGTGAAGGCCGTGGGCGTGCTGTCCGCGGATGTGCCGCTCTTCAGCGCCCTGCTGGATGCGGCCATGGCCCGGCGCGAGGTCAGCTTCGATTACCTGAAACTGACGGCCACGCAGCCCGAGTCCCGCACTGTGCAGCCCCACCACGTGGGCCAGATCGAGCACGGTTGGTATTTGCTGGCGTATGATCCGCAACGCAAGGGGATGCGGACGTTTGCGCTGCAGCGCATGACGAACCTCACCGTGCTGAAAACAAAATTTACCCGCGATCCGAAGTTCAGCGCCCGGGACCATCTCGGCGGGGGATTCGGCGTGTGGAATCATGATGCGGAGGCCACGGGACGGAAGGAGGTGTGCATCCACTTTTACGATTACGCCGCGCGCGTCGTGGCGGAGCGGAGGTGGCATGCTTCGCAGGTGATCAAACCGCTGAAGGAGGACGGAAGTGCCATCGAATTCCAGGCGAGTCTGACCGGGCTGGAGGAGATCACGCGCTGGGTGCTGAGCTGGGGGAGCAAGGCGAAGGTGGTGGGCCCGCCGGAATTGAAAAAACGAGTGCGCGCGGAATTGGTGAAAATGACGGCGCTTAATGGGTGAGGGTGGGATGCGTTCGTGAATGCCACAGGTGGCCAGTCCGCAGCAAAGCGGGTTGACGGACATTCTATTTTCGGCTTGAAACCTTCGTTGGACTATTCCAATTCCCCCAGAAGCAATTCTATCCGCTCCATCATGTCCATTGCCCCCGAAACCGTCCGCCTCTACGATCTTGCCGATGAACTTTACCGGCTCGCACCGTGGGATTGGATGGAGGAGACGGATCTGGTCGCCGTGCGGCTTCCGGGCTCGGGGGAACTCGTTTATGTGAGCATCATGGGGCAGGGCGGTGAGCATCGCGCCCTCTCATTGTATCTGGGCGAGGACCCGCTGGGGAAATTCAACCGCGTACAATCTGAGGGCGGGTGTGCGGAGGGTGACGTGATGCGATTGGTGTTGGAAAGCCGGCAGTTGCAGCTGTCGTTCAAGGAACGTCGCGACTTGGAGAAAGCCGACCTGGCGGCGATCAAGGCGCTGGGCCGCAAATATCGCGGGGAGAACTGGCCCTGTTTTCAGAGCTATCATCCCGGCAGAGCCCCCGGCCCGCTCAGTCCGGAGGAGACCGCGTGGCTGACGGTGGCGTGCGACCAATTGCTAGTGGTGGCTCCGCAGCTGGAAAAGGACGGGGAAGCCACCCTCAAGAATGGGAGCAAGGGATTGGAAATCCTTTGCCGGGAGCAGCAGGCGGACGGTGCCTGGAAGGATGTCTGGCTTCCATTTAAAATTGTGCCGCATGTGTTCCCCTCACCCCAATGCAACGAGATCCTGGCAGCCAAAGTGGCCAAACACACCGACAAGGCCAGATTGGAATGCCTTTTCAATATCCTGCCAAATCCCGTGGGCCCGCGCTATGGTGAACGCACCTATCCCTACCTGATGCTGGTTGCCGATGCGGACACCGGAATCGTGTACGGTATGGATCTCCTCTCCGTGGATGGGCAATCGTTCGACGAGATGATCGCTTCGGCCCCCAACCGATTTCTCGCCATTGTCGACAAGGCGGGGGTCCGGCCCCTCTCCATTGATTGCGCCAGCATTGCCACATGTGAACTGCTGCACTCGCCCGCGTGCGCGCTGGAAATCAGCGTGGAATGCTACGAAGCCCTTCCGGTGCTGGATTCCATTCTCGATTCCATTCCGATGTAATGGCATCATTTGGAGGAGTAATGCCCTTTCGCCGTTTCAGAGCGATGCGAGGATGCGTTCCAGATACTCACGGTTCGCCCGCGCGAAGTCGGTGGTGGCTTCCGGAGTGGCACCGACCTTGATGCCCTCCACCATGATGGGGCCGTCAAATCCGGCCTCCTTCAGCACGGAGAACACGCCTTTAAAATCCACCCTGCCGGTGCCGAACTGGATCATCACCTCCCCACCCTGCCCGGGACAGTCCTTGGCACAGAAGCCGGTGACGTGCTTTGCGATGGGTTTCAATTCCGCGACGGGATCCTTGCCCGTGTAGTGGAGAATGTTTCCGGCGTCATACCACAGCGAAAAGTTGGGATGCGCCACCGTGTCCAGGCAGTGCTGTAATTCGATGGACGCTGCGCTGATGCCGCCGTGGGGTTTGAGGACTAGTTTCAGTTTTCGATCCGCGGCCCACGCCGCCGCCCGTTTCATGAGGCGCAGATACCGGTCATGATTCTCCGGCCTGTCGGTGCCGAAGGTCATGACGTAATGCACGCCGATCGCCTGCGCGTGGTCCAGTTGCGAAAGCACGGATTTATCGATGGCTTCGTCGTCGGCGTTTTCATCATAGCGCAAGGCGGTGAGATTGGCTTCGAGCTTGTTTTCCTCAAGACTCTTCCGGAGCGCGGCAATGGATTCCTTCGTGGCGCCTGGCAGTGCAAAGGGGTTGTCGGCATGGTTGGAGATCAGGCCGACTGTTTGATACCCCGCAGCCCTGACGCCAGCCAGGGCCTCCCCGCTGGGCCACGCAGCCCAGGCGCGGTTGAAACAACCGATGGTCCAGTGGACCCCGGCACCCAGTGCCGGAGAACGCGATGAAAGTGAGGCGGCCATGGTGAGGGCAGTGGAGGTGACGAACCGGCGACGGGTGGAGATCGGTGGATTCATGGGAGTTACGATGACGGCATCCGTCTGATCCGGCAATGGAAGAATGGAGTGGGTATCCGATATGCAGGAGGGCGGCTTCCTCTCGTGAATGCGTGGGAACGCGTGCCACCGTAGTGTGGGTTTCTCTGCATCATGGACACGATTTTCCCATCCTGTTTCACCACCATTCCACCATGCTTCACTTTTCCAAACTCTCCCCACTCACTCTCGGTCTTCGCGGACTGGCGGTGCTTTGTTCCACCGCCCCGCTTGTATTTGCCGCGGAACCGGAGGCGCAGATTCTGGAAGGGGAATCGCTGAGAATTCTGAAGCACACCGGCAGCACCGAGCGGCAGGATTTGAAAGGATTCGGTGAGGGAGGATGGAGTGGGAATGCGCATCTCTGGTGGACGCAGGCGAAGCCGGGCGATGTGCTGGAGCTGGCGGTCAGCGTGCCGGCGGAGGGAATTTACCGGATCGGGGCGGGCCTGACCAAGGCGGTCGATTACGGCATTTTCGAAATTTCTCTCGACGATCAAAAAATCGCGGGGCCGGTGGATTTTTTCAACAGCGGCGTCATCCACACGGGTGTCATCGCGCTGGGGGATCCGATGAAACTTGCGGCGGGGGAGCACCGGCTTTCCTTTAAGGTCACCGGCGCGAATGATGCGGCCATCAAAGCCTACATGCTGGGGCTGGATTATGTGATCCTCGCCCCCGGCGAAAAGGCCGACCTGGCGGCGCTGGCACCCAAACTGAAAGTTGCCAAGCCCGCGGCACCCGGTGTGAAGGAGGGAAATATGCTCGATGCCAAGCCGAAGACGGCGGCGGAACAACTGGCGACATTTACCCTGCCGGAAGGATTCACGATGGAACTGGTGGCGAGCGAGGAAACCGGGCTGCCGAAACCGGCGATGACGGTATTTGATGACGCGGGACGGATGTGGTCGGTGACGGCAACGGAGTATCCACGGGATCAGGAACCGGGCATCTGGCAGAAGCCGGGGAAGGATCGCGTGGTGGTGTTTGACGCCCCGCTGGGTAAGGGACCGCACACGCCGAGATCGTTTGCCGATGGCATGGTGATGCCGCTGAGCGTGCTGCCGTATGGCCGCGGGGCCTATATCGCGCAGGGGCCGGAAATCATGTATCTCGACGACAAGGATGGCGACGGGAAGGCGGATGACCGCAAGGTGCTGGTGAAGGGCTTCGGCGTGCAGGACACGCACACGCTGCCGCACCAGCTCACGCAAATGCCGGGTGGCCGCATCGTGTACTCCCAGGGCGTGCTCAATCAGGGCAAGATGACGGATGCCTCCGGCAAGGCCTTCGAATTCAACAAGACGCTGATTGCCTCCATGAAACCGGACGGCACGGACACGCAGATCATCGGCGCAGGATTGAATAACATCTGGGCCTGGGCGCACAGTCGGACGGGGCGGGTGTTCTTTCATGAAGCCAATGACCTGGGCTACAGCATGGTCCCCTTCGAGGAGGACACGACCTATCCGAGCTTCATTGAAACAAAGCTGCATCCGAAGTCGCCATTCCATCCGCCGACTGCGGAGGGCTTGGATCTGGGCGGTACGGGATTCTCCGGCATGGCGATTTGTGACAGCAAGACCGGATCGTATCCCGCGCCGTGGCAGGGACTTTTCTACGTGGCGAATCCCATTCTGGGAAAAATTCACGCGGTGAGCGGCACGTTGTCGGCGAAGGGGGTGTGGACATTTAAAAAAGCCGGAGATCTCGTGACCTGCGAGGATCCGATGTTCCGCCCCATCGCGATTACCTTCGGTCCCGACGGATGCCTCTACATCACCGACTGGTATAACCGGATCATTTCACACAACGAAATCGCCCGTGATCACCCCGCGCGCGACAAGGAGCGTGGTCGCGTCTGGCGTGTGCGTCATCAGAGTCAGTCCGCACCGCACGTTTTGGACATGACCAAGGTGGCCACAGCGGAGCTGCCTGCGCACCTCACCGCAGACAACACTTGGGAGATGCGGGCGGCGTGGCATCAGATCGGCCAGCGCCAGGCGAAGGAAACGATTCCCGCGCTGGTGGCGATGTTGAAGGATGAAAATGCTGCGGTCGATGCGCGCATTCACGCGCTTTGGTCGCTGGAGGATCTGGGCCACTTTGACGTCAACCTCTGGCCGCAGCTGCTGGCCAGCAAATCGATCGACCTGCGGCGCGAAAGCGTCCGGGCCCTCTCCTCACTGCATGTGCCGGAGAACATTGCCTTCATGCTGCTGCAGCCCCTGGGCTCCGAAATGAGCTGGACGGTGCGCTACGAAATCCTCCGCTATTTCCGCCGCGCGGCGGGCCCGGTCGTCCCGGAACACATCGCCTGGCTCAAGAAGGCGTGCGAGAGTCCCGCGCCCCAGGACAAGGTGGCCGGTTGGAATGGAACGTATCTGGCGCTGGGTGGATCCTATGAGCGGGCGTTTCAGGATTTCCTGCTGATGCTCGCCGAAACGAAATCCGGCGCCGCCCTGGCAGCCGAATCCAAGTGGGACAAGCCCCTTGCCACCGATCCCCCGCCCACCGCCGAGCAAACCGCCCAGATCTCAAAACGCCTCGCCGCTGTGAAAGCCGCCCTGCCCATGGCGAAAGCCGCCGATGGCCAGCCGCTGGTGGAAACCATCTGCCTCACCTGCCATTCCATCCACGGCAAAGGCATTGGATTCGCCCCGCCATTGGACGGCTCCGCCAACCGGGATCTCGACGGACTGCTCACCGCCATCGTGGCTCCCAATGCCGCAGCCGAGAATGTTTTCCGGCTCTATCACGTGGAGAAAAAGGACGGCACCATCGTCGAGGGATTCAAGCGCAACGAGGATGTCAACGAACTCGCCATCCTTCTCATGGGTGGTGCCCCGGTCAAAGTCCCCATCGCCGAAATCAAAGCCGCCGGCTACATCCAGGGCCGGTCCATGATGCCCGACCTCACCGGTGCCATGACCGAGTCCCAGGTGGCTTCCATCGTGGCTTTTCTGCGGACCGTGAAATGATGCGTTGGTTCCCTGGTCAGTAAGGCCCTTTCGGTGCGAGCCGTGATATGGGCCTATTTCACGATGGAAGCACTGGTTTTGACGTTGCGTGCGGGATCATAGGTGGCCCCGGTCAGGGCGACGCCGGTCACGGTGAAGGTGAAGGTCCCGGCGTTTTTGGTGGTGGCGCTGGTGAAGGTCGCCTGGCCTTTGGAGTTGGTTTTCACGCTGGCGGTGCCGGTGGTGAGGCCGGACCAGGAACCGGTGACGGTGGCATTGGCTTTTAACGCGCTAGTTGCATCCTTGATGGTAACAAGAGCCTTGGCACTGGTTCCTTTGGTCGACACGGTTTTGCTCATGGTGAGATCACTTACGTAAATGATTTTGGAGGGGTTTTGCACCAGAATGGTCAGGGAAGCGGAAGCAGACAGGCCCGTGGCATCAAATACCACCAGGGAGGCCGTATAGGTGCCGGGAGTATTGTAAACGTGGGAGGGGTTCGCAAGGGTGGAAACCGCACTGCCATCGCCGAAGTCCCAGTCATAGGTCAGCGCGGTTCCTTCCGGATCAAACGATCCCACACTGGAGAAATTCACCGTGAGGGGTGCCAGTCCCTTGATCGGCGTTGATTGAGTCACCACAGCCACAGGTGGCAGGCCCTGGGTGCTTGGAATGGTTCCGGTCAGGCTGAACTGGCCGATGCTGGCATAATCCGTATAGCCGGTGTCCGGCGTGCCAACGCCGACTCCATCGACGGCGAGATAATAAGTGCCTGCGGGAACTGTGTAACTCAACGAGGAGGACAGGCCGGATGGATCGGAAGAGGCGATGAGATTTCCGGAACCATTGTAAAGGCTGAGGGCGATGTCCAGATTGGCATCAGGCGTGGCTGGTATGGCGTTGAAGCTCATCGTGCCGGCTCCGGCATCGAATTTGAACAAATCGGCATCCGCGCTGCTTTCGATGATTCCGGTGATATTGACGGAGGTGGTAGTGATGGGCGTGGCGGTCAGGATGTCATTTCCTACAAGGTCCGCACTGCGGGGAATGTAGCCGGTGATCACCGTAAGATCATCCTGCGTGTTGTTCGCCAGGCTGTATTCGCCTTTGCTGAACTGAGTGACGGTTGCGTAGTACCCCACCCCCATGATGGGAGCCCATCCGTTGGCTCCGGCGTAGTATTCCGTTCCATTCGTCTGGCCATCGTGGTACAATCCCACCGTATGGCCGCATTCGTGGCTGATGGCTTCCGCCACGGCTTTGGGATACCCATTGCCAAGTTGTGCCGGGAAAACAAAGGCCGGGGTATCGCTATCCCAACTGAAGGAACCAAGGTAGGCAACGCCTCCGGCTTGCCAAGTCAGCCAGGTCATGCTGTCACCGCCGATGACAATGCGGATGCCATAGGCTGTGTCAGCCGAAGTGGTCTTGCGAAGTGATTCCAGGGCAGGTTCCTCGGTGGTCACGTCCACTTCGTAGGGCGCGTAGTCTTCGGAGACGCGTTGCCAGATTTCCTGAACGTTGGCCAGTTCGGCGGAACTAAATGAGGAAGGCACTCCGTCGGTATCGTAAGCCGGCGTGGTAAAGGCCGCTCCTGCTGTGTAACTGGCGTTCCAGTCGGTTCCGGAGGTCGTGTGACCATTGAAATCAAGATAAATGACCCGGGATACGCCCGGCTTGCTGTGCAGCAGGAACGTCTGGCTCGAAGGATAACTCAGGAGCGCATTGGTCCCGCCATTGGTGGCCGTCGGGGCCTGGGCTGCGACCAATCCCTCACAGGCGTAGAGGAGACGGCCTGATTTGTCCGTCCGCAGGTCCCGATCCCGCAGGCACAATTTCCCAAACTCCTGTTCGCTGAGGCCGTAAAAATTCGCCACAGCGGGGAGTTTATTTCCCAATCCGGAAATAATGCCTGCGCCGCGCAACCCCTGGCTGAAACTCATGGCGGGAAAGACGGGGGCAGCGGGGGTTTGAGCGGAAACACTGGAGAGAGTCACTGCTGTGAAGACACCTGTGAGCAAAGTGCCAAGGAGGCAGGGGCGGGATGGAATCATAGTTTGAGAGGCGGTGAAGGCGGCTAGAAGGTAAGGAACTAAGCAACAAAAATCAACAGTATTTCTCGAAAATATTAAAATTTACACTTCGCAAAACAGCTTTCTGGCTGCTTTGCGGATAGCAGAGCCTCGTAAGGACGCCTTTCGCCAGCGGTCTGACCTGGAAGGATACTCAACCATACGGGTCGGGAGTCATTTGCCCAAAAATTGCAATTTCCCTGAATAATTTGCGTGCGGCCCCGTCAAACCAACCGAAACTGGAAGCCGAAATGACAGGCCTCGCCACGACAGACATCGCCAGCGATGGGAGCACGCCCGCCCAAGACCCGGCCGATGCCGCCTTGGTGCTGCGTTGTCAGGCAGGCGACTCCAGGGCTTTTGAACCCTTAGTTAACCGCTACCGCGGAAAAATTTACGCCATGATCGTCAACATGACAGGAAACGATGCCGATGCCTGGGACCTCGCCCAAGAGGTCTTCCTCAAGGCGTGGCGTGCCCTGCCCAGGTTCGAAGCCCGGTCGAGTTTCTACACCTGGATCTACCGCATCACCCACAACGTCACTTACGACTGGCTGCGCAAAAAGAAAATTTCCCCCGGCATGGAATTCGACGACACCATGGCCACCCCGGACATCGCGGCGGGCGCGCTCACTGTCCCTCACAGCGACGAGCGCCCGGACGACCGACTTGCGAACCGCGAACTCGGCCAGACGATTCAGGACGCCCTCAAACAACTTTCCCCCGAACACCGCTCGATCATTTTGCTCAAGGAAATCGACGGCCTCAGCTACCAGGAAATCGCCGATACTTTGGAAATCACTCTTGGCACGGTGATGAGCCGACTTTTTTACGCCCGCAAGAAATTACAGACCCTGCTCCAGGATTACGCCCCTGGCCGCTCTGAAAATCCCCAACCCTGACATCCCATGAAAACGAACCCCGAATCCGAAAACCTCGACCCGAAGGATGTGGAACTGATGCGCTTCATGGATGGCCTGGATCCCCATGATCATCCGGAATGGCTGGAGGAAAAGGCCGCCGCTCAACAGCTGGGCCAGTTGCTGCGCAGCCACCTGCCGTCGCACGCCGAGCCGCCGTCTGCGGAATTTTTCACCAGCCAGATCATGGCGCAGATCGCCCCGACCGGCCCGGCCCGCGCCGGGGTCTCCGCGCGTAGTGGATTCATGGATATTTTCCGCAGGTGGTGCGCGCCGCTGGCGACCGCTGCGGCGGTGCTCGTCGTCGGCGGCATGGTCATGAAACGTCAGTCCCCGGGTGGCGGCCGCGAAGCCTTCGCCTACACGCCGATTGCCAACGTCAAGGCCACGCTTGATTTCAACAAGGACGCCGGAGCCACCGTGATCAACCTCACCGGCCTCACCGCCATTCCCGATGCCCGGGAGATCAAGGCGTTCAACGTTGCCAGCACCGGAGCCGTCGCACCGGGTGCGACCCAGCGGTTCTACGCCGCCAACGATCCCGATATATTGCTCTTTGTCCTGCATGCCACTGACGATGGTGGACCTCAAATCCGGGAAGTTCACTAATGCGCTCACGCCTCGCCATCCTCCTGCTCACGCTTGCGCTGACCATGGCCGTCCGCGCGGATGATGACGATGATCCGCCGACCGTCGAGGCCCAGGTCGATGGCCTGCTGTTTTTTGCGACCAACGACACCGTTCCCACTGCCACTGAGGGGGCCAAGGAGGCTGAAAAGTCGGTGCCCGCCGCCACCATGGCCTCGCTGCGCACGCGGCTCGCCAAGGCGTTTCCTCAGAAAAATTACCAGCTTCTCGGCCTGCATACCCAGAACCTGCTCAAGGATTACGAAAGCTGGGTCGTCCCGTCCAAGGAGCTTTGCCTGAAAATAGATTCGCGGGGCGCCGCAGCCAACGGTGGGATCAACCTCCACCTGCAACTCTGGCAGGAAAAAAAGGTCCTCGTGAAATCCGACACCATCCTCAAGCCCGGCCAGCCCATCTTCATCGGCGGCCCGGATTGGCGCAAAGGCCGGCTGATTTTTGTGGTCATGCTGAAGTAGGTGGATTCCCGGGAGGCCTAAACCAGACTTGATCGTTCAGTCAGGTAATCAGCGCTGGCCAACCGGGCCTGCCTTGCTATTCTCGGGACTTCCTTATGAAAATATCTCGCATCCTTGCCTACCGAGTTGATCTTCCCCTCCACGAGACCACCTACAAATGGTCCGGCGGAAAATCTGTCACCGTCTTCGACAGCACCATCATCGCCGTGGAAACAGACACGGGTCTGGTCGGCTATGGCGAAGTTTGCCCTCTGGGTCCATTTTATCTGCCAGCCTACGCCGAGGGCGTCAGGGCCGGACTGCGTGAACTGGGACCACATCTTCTGGGCGAGGATCCCCGTCAATTGGCGAAACTGAACCATCGCATGGACGCCGCCTTGAAGGGCCATCCTTATGTGAAAAGTGGCATCGATATCGCTTGCTGGGACATTCTGGGAAAGAGCACGGGCATGCCGGTATGCGAACTGATGGGAGGGCGTTACGGTGAGAGTATTCGCCTCTACCGGGCCATCTCCCAGGAATCACCGGATGAAATGGCCGCGAAGGTGGCGGGCTATCGGGCCGAAGGATACACGCGCTTTCAACTCAAGGTCGGGGGTGATCCGGATGTGGATATCGCGCGCATCTTCGCGGTGGCGGCACAACTTCAATCGGGCGACCGGCTCGTTGCTGATGCGAACACTGGATGGGTTCAGCACGAGGCGGTGCGCATCGCCAAGGCGGTGCGGGATGTGGATGTTTACATCGAACAGCCGTGCCTGACCTACGAGGAGTGTCTCGCGGTCCGCCGCCAGTGCCCGCATCCGTTTGTGCTCGATGAAAATATCGACTCCCTCGACATGCTCGTGCGCGCCAAATCTGATCTGGCCATGGATGTGGTGAATCTGAAAATCAGCAAACTCGGCGGCCTGACCAAAATCAAACAGGCCCGCGATCTCTGCGTCACCATGGGCATCGCCATGACCCTGGAGGACTCCTGGGGCGGGGACATCACCACGGCCGCCATTGCCCATTTGGCTCACAGCACGCCGGAGGAATTCCGTTTCACCAGCACGGACTTCAACAGCTATGTGACGGTCTCCAATGCGGACGGCGCTCCGCAACGAAAGAACGGATTCATGGCCGCAAGCTCGGCACCGGGTCTGGGCATTTCACCGAGGATGGACGTCCTCGGAACGCCGCTGGTCGTAGTTGGGTAAATATTTCGCCAAAACCAGATCATGCAGACCACCCACGCGTTCCTTCTCCTCTCAGCAACCATCAGCCTCGCCGCTCCGCCGCGCGATGCCCTGCCGCTGGATGCGCCCCAGCTTCCGCGGAATTATCGACTGCACATGCAGTTTTCCAACGCTGCCGAAAACACCGTGCAGTTGAGCAAGTCGCTCAAGGTCACGCTGCCCAAATCCACGGAATGCGATGTGGCGCTGGAGCACCCTGCCAAAGGCGCGCCGGTCCTGCGGGTTTGGGCGGATGGTAAATTGGTGCGCGGGCCTGAGGAGATTGCAAATTTGACGGAGGCAAGCCAGCAGGATTTTGCGGATGCGAAGCTGAATCTTGGCGAAGATTTTACGGCCATGGTCGAATTTGAAACCACCGGCGAGGGGACGTTGTTTTCCAAATGCGCCCCAAAGGGAAAATGGTCGCCGGACGCCAAGGCCCTATATGTTCGCGACGGCACCCTGGTCTACGACATCGGATGGCTGGGTGCGATGAGCGGCGGCCCCAAGGTCAATGATGGTCAGGCGCACACGGTCGTCATGACCGCGCGGGGCGGAAAGGCCGAACTGTGGCTGGATGGAAAGGTGGTCGCGAAAAACCCCAATTTCACCAAGCCGGACGTGGCCGGGCATGTTTTCAAAGTGGGTCGCGCGGCCCCGGATTTCGCCGGAGATTTTTCGAAAGGCAAAATTTCCAGCATCAAAGTTTGGAATCGCGGGTTGCCCGCAGCGGAACTGGCCCTGCTCTTCAAGGACAAGGGTGCGGGTGCCAACACTCCGGATTTCACGCATCAGCCCGAGGGAGGTGAATCCACGCCTGTGATCATTCCTGCAAGCGGCGTTACCGTGAAATCGGCATGGGTCCAGCCCTTGGAACGATCCGACCATGCGGAGTTGGTGGGTGGCTGGAACGCAATATCGCTGGAGGAGGGCCGTCAGATTTACAGCACGCTTTGTGTGGTGTGTCATGGCACGAAAGACCAGCCGGGCTCGCTGCCGACGGCATTGCGCTTTGCCGAGGGTCCGTTCAAAAATGGCGCGGACCCGCTATCGATGTTCACCACCCTGACGAAGGGATTCGGAATGATGGTGCCGCAGCCGCAATACACCACCGCACAGAAATACTCGGTGATTCAATACATCCGCGAGACGTTCCTGCGCCCGCACAATCCCTCGCAGTTCATGGAAGTAACCCCGGCGTATTTGTCCTCACTTCCGAAGGGGCTTGTCAACGCCGAGGCGGAAATGGAGGATCGCTCACTGCCGCCGTATCAGCGCATGGAACTGGGCCCGGCGCTTTTCTGGACGTATGA
Source organism: Akkermansia muciniphila (assembly GCA_943333275.1). Lineage (GTDB taxonomy): Bacteria > Verrucomicrobiota > Verrucomicrobiia > Verrucomicrobiales > V1-33 > JAGNEJ01. Next base: position 29,880 of record CALQSQ010000035.1, on the reverse strand, counting down.
AATAGCGCCCGGAAACATCGCGCAAAAGGGCATCGCCGTTCGCCTGGATGCGGGCCCGGGCGGTGTTACCAAAGGGCATGCGTGGATGATTTACGATCACGATACCATGCGCGTGGCGGCAGCCACCACAGGGGAATTTGTGGACTGGAAGGGCATCGCGTTCGATGGCAGCCATGGCACGCACACCAGTGTGATCGGTGAAAAGCATTTCATCAATCCCGTCGGACCCGGCTGGGCTTCACCGGATGGAAAATGGGATGACGACCGGTTGGTGGGGCGCGATGATCGTCGCTATGGCCCACTGCCAAGGGAGTGGGCGCATTACGAGGGGATTTATTTTAACAACGGAAAGAGCGTTATAGCGGCCACCATCGGTGGAACCAAGGTGCTGGAATCGCCCGACTGGCTTGATTACGGCACCACGCCGGTATTTACCCGGACGTTGAATGTGGCCTCCTCCACCAAGCCACTGCAGCTGCGCGTGGGTCCCGATTCCGTGAATGTCGCCCTCACCGGCGATGGAAAATTAAACAAGGTGGAGGGTTTTTGGATCGCGGAATTGCCGGGTGGGGCAAAAACTCGCCTGCTTATTTCACGGGCGGATCCCGCCTCCCTCGAAGCGCTGGCAAAAACATTCAACGGAAACCTCGAACTGGCCGCGCTCACGGCCGGTGGCCCAGCGCAGTGGCCGCAGGAGGTCACGACGACCTCGGAACCCGGCAAGGAGGAAGGCGCCTTTGTGGCGGACAATTTTACGCTGCCTGTGGACAATCCCTGGCAGAGCTGGCTGCGTCCCGGGGGATTTGATTTCACCCCCGATGGCAAGTCCGCCATTGTGGCGATGTGGAATGGCGATGTCTGGCGGGTCGACGGAATCATGGATCCGGCCCCATCCACTCTGCACTGGCACCGCATCGCCAGCGGGCTGTTCCAGCCACTGGGCGTGAAATTTCGTGGCGACGAATTGTTCATCACGTGCCGCGATCAGATCGCCCGGCTGCGTGATCTCAATGGAGATGGTGAAATTGACTTCATCGAAAATTTTAATAACGACGCGCAGGTCACGGAACATTTCCATGAATTCGCCATGGGTTTACAGACGGATGCGGAGGGGAACTTTTATTATGCCAAGTCCGGCCGCCATGCGCTCGACTCCGTGGTGCCGCATCACGGAACTCTGCTCAAGGTCAGCGAGGATGGTTCCCACACGGACATTCTCGCCACGGGCTTCCGTGCCGCCAACGGGGTATGCCTCAATGAGGATGGCACGTTTTTTGTGACCGACCAGGAGGGATTCTGGACGCCGAAGAACCGCATCAACCGCGTGAAGGTTGGCGGCTTCTACGGCAACATGTTCGGATTCACTTCGGTGAAGGACACCGCCGATTCAGCCATGGAACAGCCCATGGTGTGGATCACCAACGACAAGGACCGCAGCCCTGCGGAACTTCTCTGGGTGCCAAAAAACGCATGGGGATCGCTGGGTGAATCCCTGCTGAACCTTAGCTACGGCACGGGCCGCGCATTCATTGTCCCCAATGAGGAGGTCAATGGTCAGTGGCAGGGGGCGGTCTGCGAACTGCCCATGCCAGCATTCGCCACCGGAATCATGCGCGGACGCTTCGGATCCGATGGCGCGCTCTACACTTGCGGAATGTTTGCCTGGGCCGGAAATGCCACGGCCCCGGGAGGCTTCCACCGTATCCGCCGGAATGATCAGCCTGCCAATGTTCCGCTTGCCATTCATGCTGCAAAAGCCCGCCTGACGGTCTCCTTCAGCGATCCGATCGACCCCGCTTCCGTGACGCCCGAAGCCTTTCACTGCAAAGTGTGGTCACTCAAACGCAGTGCCAATTACGGTTCGCAGCATTACGACGAACACCCGCTGGAAATCACGGTCGCCTCCCTGGGTTCCGATGCCCGCACGGTCACCCTCAGTATCCCAGCCCTCGCCAGGACCCAATGCTACGAACTGACCACCAAGCTCCGTTCTCCGGATGGAAAAGTTTTTGAGCGCTCGCTGCACGGGACCATTCATCAAGTCGCCTCATCGATTCCATAGATTTTTCGCATGGCCTGGTACTACGATGATGGCGAGTCCAGGGAGGATGCGAACCGCGCCGTGCAGCGGGAACTCACGGCGCGCCGGAAGCGCGGTGAAAACCTCGAACCCATGCTGCCTCAATCGAGCCGTGACCTGAGCACGACCTTCTGGGGGCAGGCGTGGAATCGCAATCTCATGGCCTACAGCGACTATGAATCGCGCATGCCACGGGGGCGTGCTTATTTCCGCAGTGGCAAGGTGCTGGGCATGAAAGTGGCACCAGGTCTGATCACCAGTGTGGTGGCTGGTTCGCGGGTGTATGATGTGGAAATCCGGATCAAGCCTTTTGCAGAGGAGGATTGGAAGCACCTGCAGAAATGTTGTTTGGGAAAAATTACCGATGTCATGGATTTGCTCGTGGGTGATCTGAGCGATGACGTGATGCGCGAAGTCACGGATCTGAAGACGGGACTATTTCCCAGCAGTGACCAGATCAAGCTCGGTTGTTCCTGTCCGGACTGGGCCGGCATGTGCAAGCATTGTGCCGCCACACTTTATGCGGTGGGATCAATGCTGGATGACAATCCGCGCCACCTTTTCACCCTGCGAAATGTGGATCCACAGGTTCTCATCGGCACCTCGGAGCAACTGATCGACGCGCTTATTGATACCACGCAATCTGCGGGCGATCGCCACGCCGCGCTCGAAGGCATGGACCTAGGGGACATCTTCGGAATCGAAGTGAATACAACCGCGCCAGCCAAGCCTGCCGCGAAAAAAGCTCCTCGGGAAAAACGCCCATCGCCCTGATCAGAAGCATTCGAATGACGTTCCACAATGCTTCGATGTGACTCATTACTCGTTGAGGAGATGCCGCGATGAGTTGCGAGCGGAATTGCTGGAGAGAATGAAATGATTTCATTCTGGTTTTCACACGTGGCCGGAGCATTGGCACGGCGGGTGCTTGATGGGGTCATGAATCCAAACTGACTTCGGTGCCATTGCCGGTGCAGCAAGGTGTTCACCAAATAGAAACCCATTAGCCACCAATTGAAACCTTACAACATTATGAAATCAAATCTCACTTCGTTCACTAGCAAAAACCTCCGCATGCTGCCCGCTCTCGCTGCTTTCCTGCTGCCTGCATCGCTGATTCAAGCCGGCACCACCTCCACTGGTAAAGTGCCGGTCGTCCCGCCACCTGCGCCTGCCAATCCGTTCGTGACCGGAACACTCTCACTTACCATGGACACCCACTTCGTTTCCTACGGCCAGGACATTTGGGCTGCCGGTAATTCATGGAATGACCCGCTCTTCCACCCGTCGCTGGAATTGAATTTTGATCTTGGTGGCGGCTTTACGGGCATCATCGGAACCTGGTGGGACGTGAATGACAATGCCTCGACCAACATCGGCACTTACATCCAGGAAATCGACGTCTGGGCCGGCGTTGCCTATACCATGGACAAATGGAAGTTCTCGCTGCTTTACCAACAATGGTACTATGCCTCACAGACCGAGCAGATTGTGGATTTCAAGGTCGCCTACAGCGACGGTCTCATCAATCCCTCCTTTCAGGTTCACGGGCGTGTCGCTGATGGAATCCCGCTCGACACGGGTGCCGTCTTCATTCTCGGTGTGAATCCTGGCACGAAGGTCGGTCCTGTATCGCTCTCCTTCCCTGTCCAGGTGTCCTTTGACACGGATAACTTCCACGGGGGCGATGCCGGTTTTGGTTTTGTTTCGGCTGGTGTCAGCGCCTCCATCCCACTCAGCAAACATGTCGGACTGGGGCTTGGCGTCACCTATTATCACACCAACGACAGCGTGATCGTCAATCCTGACAGTGACTTTGTCACAGGAACCGCCGGCATCAATATTTCCTTCTAATCGCTGCCTACTGTTTAAAACCCAAATCACAAACAATCACCAAATGAAAAGAAGAATTTTCTCGTCTCTTCTGCTGGCTTCGGCAGCCGTTTTCACGGCTGCCGGGGCCAAGGCAGAAGACACCGTTAAAGTCGGTGTGCTTCACTCCCTCAGTGGCACCATGGCCATCAGTGAAACCTCCCTGCGGGACATCCTGCTGTATACCTTCGATGAAATCAACGCCGCGGGAGGTGTGATGGGCAAGAAAATCGAACCTGTGGTCGTGGATGGAGCCTCGAATTGGCCACTCTTTGCCGAGAAGGCCAAACAGCTTCTGGAGCAGGACAAAGTCGCCGTCACCTTCGGTTGCTGGACATCCGTGAGCCGGAAATCCGTTCTCCCGGTGTTTGAAGAAAAGAAGGGTCTGCTCTTTTACCCTGTTCAGTACGAGGGTGAGGAAATGTCCCCCAACATCTTTTACACCGCAGAAGCCGTCGGCCAGCAGGCCACTCCGGCAGTGGATTACTTCCTGGCCAATGGTAAGAAGAAATTCTACCTCCTGGGCTCGGATTACGTCTATCCGCAGACCACGAACCTCGTGCTTCTGGAATACCTGCTCAGCAAAGGTGTTCCGCTGGCAAACATCGGCGGAGGGTTCAAGAAGGACGAATCCGGCAAGATTATTTCCGCCGGTAAATACACGCCCTTCGGCCATACGGATTACCAGCAAATTGTCGCTGAAATTAAACAATTCACCGCCGGCGGCAAGGCCTGTGTGATCAGCACGCTCAACGGCGATACCAACGTTCCCTTCTTCAAGGAATATGCCGCGGCGGGATTGACCGCGGAGACCTGCCCGGTAGTGAGCTATTCCATCTCCGAGGATGAGTTCCGGGGTTTGCCTGCAAAACAATTGGTCGGTCAGCTTGGTTGCTGGACGTATTTCCAATCGATCAAATCGCCCGCCAACAAAAAATTCATCGATGGCTTTCAGGCCTGGCTGAAGAAATCGGACGTCCCTGGAATCGTGAAGGAGGGCCGCGTCACCTGCTCGCCCATGGTCCTCAGCTATAATGGCGTTTATCTCTGGAAAATGGCTGTTGAAAAGGCAAAATCCTTCGATCCCGAAAAGGTCATGGCAGCCTTGGAATCCGGCATCTCGTTTGATGGACCCGGCGGAAAGGTCACAACTCAGAAAAACCATCACCTCACCAAAAATGTTTTCATCGGTGAGTCCAAGGCGGACGGTCAATTTAAGATCCTCAAGGAGTTCAAGGATGTGTATGGCGAACCGTTCCTCAAGGGGACATTCAAGGCCAAATAATTTGTTAGAGTAGTTGCTATCATATGTAGGACAGGCCCCGCAAGGATTTGTGCCCAATTAGCACGAACCTTGCGGGGTTTGCTTTCAGCCCAGCCACTTTCCAGCATGTCCCGCCCCCTCTTTGTACTTCTCAGTCTGATTTGGATTGCTTTCACCGGCGAGCAGGTGCGTGCCGAGGGAACTCCGCAGGAAATCATTTCCAAGGCGATCGCGGAGGAGGATGCCGAGATTCAGGCCTCACAGATCAAGTCGCTGCTTGGGAAGGCGACCCCGGAGGTTCTCCAGTTGCTCAGGCAATGGAAGGATGGAGAAATTTATCTCTACACCGACGCTGCCGGATCAAAAACGGTGGTGATTCCGGAGGGGGAAAAGGACTCGGAGGACAAACAGATTTTTCACGGGCTCTCGGATGGGAGGATTTTGAACGATGCGGAGGGAAAGCCCCTGAAATTGGGTTCGAGCGATGTTGAGTCCGCGGACACTTCCAGTTCAAGCCGTATGGCGATCAAGGCAGTCATGGATATGGCAGCCCTGCTAGATACCGACTTAAAAAGGCGACTCCAGGCTATTCAAAACATCGGGCTTGAACAGGATCCTGAAAAACTTCCTGAACTTAAAACGGCGCTCGCGATTGAAAAAGATTCCTCAGCCATTCGCGCCCTGAATGAGTCCATGGCCTTTCTTGAAATCAAGTCGGATGATCCCACCGTTCAATTGGCTGCTTGCCGCAAACTGGGCGAACTTCAATCCATTCCTAGTCAGGATGTCCTCAAGGGAATCATCGTGGAAGCCTCTGCAGGAGGACGACCAGAACTGGCCGTCGCAGCCCAGGCATCGTTAGAGCAAATCGCGGTTCATGTCCGCAATGTGAACACCGCTGGAACCATTTTTCGTGGAATCTCGACGGGTTCAGTTCTCTTGGTCGTGGCGATTGGTCTGGCGATTACTTTCGGACTCATGGGAGTCATCAACATGGCTCACGGGGAAATGCTTGTCGTCGGAGCTTACACCACCTACATCGTGCAGAATCTTTTTGGCGAAGGTTTGCACCTCTCACCATTCGGAATCTCGATGAATATTCCCGGCATGAATGCCACAGGGTGGCTTTACAACAGCTATTTTATCGTTGCCTTGCCGGTGGCGTTTTTGGTTGCGGCGCTTGTGGGTATCGGTCTCGAGAGATCGATCATTCGTTTCCTCTATAAGCGTCCTTTGGAGTCGCTGCTTGCCACCTGGGGGGTCTCGTTGGTCCTGCAACAGTTGTTCAGGTTGATCTTTGGCGCCAGCAATGTGGACGTCTCCAGCCCCGTCTGGCTTTCAGGAAACTGGACCGTTAACGATGTTCAATTTGGATGGAATCGCCTTTTCGTAATCGGCTTTGCCGTGATCATCATCCTTCTGACCTGGGCGGTGCTGAATAAAACGTCTCTGGGACTGCTGATCCGCGCCGTAATGCAGAACCGGTCCATGGCCGCCTGCATGGGAGTTCGCACCGACCGGGTCAACATGATGACCTTTGGATTTGGCAGTGGGCTTGCCGGACTTGCGGGCGCATTTCTATCCCAGATCGACAACGTGGGGCCTGGTCTGGGGCAGAAATACATTGTGGATGCCTTCATGACCGTCGTTGTCGGCGGGGTGGGTAAGCTTACCGGAACTGTGGTCAGCGCCGTGGGGATCGGAGTGGCCGACCAGTCACTGCAGCAGATACTCCTCAGTCCAGTGCTTGGAAAAATTCTTGTGCTCGTGGCCATCATTCTTTTCCTGCAATGGAGGCCGTCGGGAATTTTTGTCACCCGCAGCCGGAGTCTTGAATCCTAAGCCATGAATACTTTATTGACCAAGCGCGAAGGCATCGGATTTGGAGTGGTGTTTTTTATTCTCCTCGTTGTCATGCCTGTGGCCGAAGCCACCAAACTTATCGATCCATTCACGCTGAACACCTGGGGCAAGTATCTCTGCTACGCGATCCTTGCCATCTCTGTGGATATTCTTTGGGGCTACACAGGTCTGCTCAGCCTTGGTCAGGCGCTTTTTTTCACCCTGGGAGGATACATGATGGGTATGCATCTGATGCTGATGATTGGCAAGCTTGGGCAGTACAAGAGCGATTTGCCGGACTTCCTTGTCTTTCTGGGTCACACTTCACTGCCGACGATTTGGAAGCCATTCTATTCCTTTCCCTTTGCCTTGCTGATGGTGATTCTCCTGCCCGGTCTCCTGGCCGCCGTATTCGGATTTCTCGCATTTCGATCAAGAATCAAGGGGGTTTACTTTTCCATTCTCACCCAGGCGCTTACCTATGGAGCGGCGCTGTTGTTCTTTCAAAACGACATGCTGATGGGAGGAAACAATGGTTTCACGGATTTCCGAACCCTGCTGGGCATGGATCTGCGTTCGCCCGGTGGGCAGCGCAGCCTCTACCTGGCCACAGGGCTGCTGCTGCTCTGCATCTTCCTTTTTTGCAAATGGCTGACGATCACCAAATTTGGTCTGATCCAACGGGCCGTGCGTGACAGCGAGACCCGAGTGTTGTTCTCAGGTTATTCAGCAGCAAATTTCAAACTCTTTGTTTTTGTGGTGGCCAGTGTCATCGCGGCACTGGGTGGAATGTTGTTTGTTCCCCAGGTGGGCATCATCAATCCCAGTGAAATGAACACCGAACACTCACTGGAAGCGGTCGTTTGGTGCGCGGTGGGTGGCCGGGGCACCCTCATCGGACCAATTATTGGGGCGGTCAGTGTGAACATCCTCAAGAGCTGGGCGACACGTGCCTATCCGGATTGGTGGCTGATCATTTTGGGCGTGACCTTTATTCTCGTGGTGCTTTTCATGCCCAGGGGGATTGTCGGCTTGCCGGACCAGATCAAGGGTTTGTTGAATCGGATGAAGCGCAAACCCTCTGAAACAGCAGAAATTCCTACTGCCATCGCACCATGAGCCGCACCCCCATGCTACTGTCCGCAGAGGGGCTGAACAAAAGTTTCTCCGGATTCCAGGCCATCAAGGATCTCAGTTTCTATCTGGAACACGGGGAATTGCGCACCGTCATCGGCCCCAATGGCGCAGGGAAAACCACCTTTCTTGATTTGATTACCGGACGCACCAAACCGGACTCCGGAACCATCGAATTTGAGGACGAACACAATTTGCTGCCCATGAACGAATTTGAGATTTACCGGCTGGGGATTGGCCGGAAATTTCAAACCCCCACGGTCTATACCGACCACACCGTCCTCGAAAATTTGCAGCTCAGTCTGGCCGGATCACGCGGGGTTTTCCGGAGTCTGTTTGCTCGCCTTAAATCCGAGGAACGGGATCGGTTGCCGGAAATTCTTAAAACGATTAAACTCACTGACCGCGCCCAGTGGAAGGCCGGGGCCCTAGCCCATGGTCAGAAGCAATGGCTGGAGATTGGCATGTTGCTGGCCCAGGATGCCAAGCTTCTGCTCGTCGATGAACCTGCCGCGGGAATGACCGATGAGGAGACACACCGGACCGGGGAACTGCTCCTCTCTCTGGCTGGCAACCACACGATCGTCGTGATTGAACATGATATGACCTTTGTTCGGCAAATTTCCGAAGGGCGTCGCGTCACCGTGCTTCATCAGGGATCGGTTCTCTGCGACGGTTCTGTTGATCACGTTCAAAATGATGAACGAGTCATTGAAGTTTACCTGGGAAGGAAATCCAAAGCATCCTGACCCATGAGCAGCACCGTTCTAGAAATTTTCGATATCCAGGCGGCCATAGGTGGCAGTCAGATTCTGCGCGGCGTCACGTTCACCGTTCCCGCGAAGTCAGTTTTTTGTCTCATGGGGAGAAATGGAGTTGGCAAGACCTCCACCCTCAAGGCAATTACAGGCTTGCTGCCGATCAGCAGCGGGAAAATGGAAATCTATGGCAAGGGACTTACGAAACTTGCGTCTGAGGACCGCGCGCGACTTGGCATTGGCTATGTGCCACAGGGTCGGGAGATTTTCCCCCAAATGACCGTGGAGGAAAATTTGCTGATTGGAGCTGTGGCCCAGGGTGTAAAGCCCGCCAGCGTCTCAAAACAACTCGATCGCATCTACAGCCTCTTTCCGATTCTTAAGGAATTTCTGCCCCGCAAGGGAGGAATGTTGAGTGGCGGCCAGCAGCAGCAACTGGCCATCGGCCGCGCCCTCCTCACCGAGCCCAAGCTTCTGATTCTTGATGAACCCACGGAGGGAATTCAACCGAATATTATTGATCAGATCGGCCATGCCATTCGATTGCTTCGCGAGGAGGACGGCATGAGCATTCTGTTGGTTGAACAATATCTGGATTTCTGCAGGGAGTTCGGCGACAGTTTCTCAATTCTGGAGCGCGGGCGCGTCACCGCAGCCGGCCAGATGGAGGCTCTTACGGACACCATCATTAAGAAATACCTCACTGTCTAATTTATGAATCCCGGACCCATTCGAAAAATTGCCCTCACCACGTTCGCATTGCTGATGGCCGCCCCGCTGGCTCTTGCGCACCATTTACCGCCCGGGATGGAGGAAATGGACGAATTTGGAAATGAAACCCTGCGTTCCCAAATCATTCATCCGTTCACCGGGTTGGATCATTGGATGTTGACCCTGGGTTTGGCTTCCTGGTTGGTCCTGGGTTTCCAGGGCCTTGCACAACTTATGAAACGCCGGTCAGTGGAGCAAGAATCCTGTTCCAGTTAACATGCACCTCTCGCCTCGTGAAATCGAAAAGCTCCTTATTGTCGTCGCCGCAGATCTGGCGCGACGCAGGAAGAATCGCGGGCTGAAACTTAATTACCCGGAATCCGTCGCTCTCATCACCGCCGAAATCATCGAGGGCGCACGCGATGGGAAATCAGTGTCTGAGATGATGAGCTACGGCCGGCAAATTCTCAAACGCAGTGATGTGATGGAAGGCGTTCCGGAAATGATTCATGAGGTTCAGGTCGAAGCCACCTTTCCGGACGGGACGAAGCTGGTCACCGTTCACAATCCGATCGTTTAGAAACGACCCAGACCGGGCATTTCACGACGCAGGGCGGTGTGAAAGATGCCCCGCAGTTTGCTCAACAATTTTCTTGTGCTAAGGCTATCGGCGCAGAGAGCCTTCACAATCCACCCTCCCTGATGCAGGGGGCTCCATCCGAGGTAGGTGGTTTCATCATTCAACGCGCTAACTTCGTCTTCGGGAAAAGGTTTGTCGCTGATGATGAAAGCTCCAAGGTAATGGGAGCAGGCAAATTTTGTCGTCAGTGAGGCGAGGCTTTCCGGATGGCTGGGACTGATGGAATAACGTTCCCGAACGATTAATGTCTCATCGGCGAAGAGTTCCGTCTGCCAGCGCAGTTGGCGATATTGGAAGGCCTCGCCGCTGGCCACGCGTCCCGGGGCCAGCCATTCGAAAAACATGACCTCCGCACCATGCGCGGCATTGATGAACGTGCGTTGATCGTAAATGGCACCGGCTTGGGGAATGATCGGTTCGGGATAAAATTCCACAAAACACCCCGGGCCTGCAAGGATCTGCTGGGTGACAATCGCGGGACGTCCGGTGCGGGAATGATAGATGCGACTGGCGCTGGGGGTGGTCAGCACAAGCTGCGCCCCGGGCAGCACACGGGCGATGATCTCCACTTCGTCGCCGTCGAACAGACCGGCTGTGGGATTTACCAGATTCACGACCAGGCAACCAGCGTCCTCATGGGGTTTGCTCAGGTGCATGGGCGCCGAGAACGATTGTTCGCTGATGAAGTTCCGCCCTTTTTCATCGCAGGCGCAGGTGATGTGAAGATGGCCTTTCAATCCCTTAGACGAAGAGCAATTCGTGTTTAAGCCAGGCCAGGAGTTCCGCTTTTCCCGATTCCGATTTGAGGTCGGCAAAGATGACCGGGCGGGAGCCGCGCTGGAGTTTGGCATCGCGCTCCATCACCCCAAGGTCCGCGCCAACATGGGGCGCCAGCGCCGTCTTGTTGATGAGCAGCAGATCGCTGGTGCGAATGGCGGGACCACCTTTGCGGGGAATTTTATCACCCTCGGCCACATCGATCACGAAGATGTAGGCATCCACGAGTTCGGGGGAAAACGTTGCGGAGAGATTATCTCCGCCGCTCTCAATCAGGATCAGTTGCAAATCGGGATGGCGCTTTTCGAGTTCGGTGACGGCGGCCTGATTCATGCTCGTATCGTCCCGGATGGCGGTATGTGGGCATCCGCCCGTCTCCACGCCGATCACCCGGTCCGCGGGAAGGACGTTGGCACGCAGTAGAAATTCCGCATCCTCCCGGGTGTAAATGTCATTGGTAATGACTCCGATGGAGAGTTCGTCCTTGAGCCATTGGCAGAGACGCAGGACGCACATGGTTTTGCCGGAGCCCACGGGGCCGCCGATGCCGATTCGAATGGGTTTTCCTTGTGTCATGATTTTATGAAATGAAGAGGCGTTCTGCTGCGCGGGCGTGTCGCATGGAGGCGATTTCCAGCAGCGGATTAAACCAACCGACCTGATCCAGGGGGAGCTGGCAAGCTTGTTCGATCCGGGTGAACAGAGTCACCACGGCTCGACGAATGATTGCCTGACAGCGCTCCTGCCCCAGTCGCATCAGTTTCATCGCGGCGGTTGCATAGCCTGCAATGGTCTGCTGGGCATAGGCGCATGCAGCGGCTGCGACCGGCAGGGTGTGCAACTCAAGCGCGCAGACGATGAGATGATGGCAAGGGGCATCGGCCTGCCCGTAGTCGGTGCTCAGCGGCGAATTGTCCAACTGACGGATCAAGGTCAGCCTTCGGGAACCGATTTGGCGGCTCGCGGAACGCAATTCGGCAGGCAGTTTCCATGCTTCCAAATCTTGATCCAATGCAAGCAATCCCTTCAAATTACCCTCAGCGGAGCACCGATGCGCTGCCCCCAGCATGGGTATGTCGAAAGTCAGCAGGGCAGGGATGATCTGCTGGTGCAGAAACGTCTCCAGAGTGTCCGGAGAATTCACCACTCCATTCTGCACGAGTTCTTCCAATCCCAGCGAGTGAGCGTAGGCGCCCGACGGAAACGCTGAATCGTTCACTTGCAGCAACCATGGAAGCCAGTCAGGAAGCATGGGGGGTGACGCGCAGAGGGTTGAAGATAACGGAGATTTCAGCCGTCGGCCAGTTTTCGCGTTCGCAGAGCTGCCTGATAGCGATATCCTGACTGACACGGATGGTCGATTCCATAATCTGTACAGGGAAGTGCAGATTACCTATTTTCCATCCGATCAAGGCCGCCTGTTCTGCGGTTTGGAAGGGGATTTCATAAATGCTCTCCGGTTCCTGCAGGATGATGTAATCCGCATCGTCTGTTTGATGAATTAAAGCACCGCTCGTCAGTCGTGATGCCAAATCGAATCCAAATTCCATCCCATCCGCCGCCACCCCACGCCAGCGACGTTTCAGAAACATGCGCCTTTCGGCCATCAGGGGCACCTGTTCGGGCCGCTGTGAAATTGCGGCGATCATGGAGCGGACTAGAATCATGGCGTCACCTTAAAACAGGAAATACCGCTGCGCCATGGGCAGCACGGAGGCGGGTTCGCAGCGCAGTTCCCGGCCATCCGCTTTGACCGTGTAGGTATCCGGATCGACCTCGATGTGCGGCAGGTAGTTGTTCCAGAGCATGTCGCGTTTGCTGATTTTCCGGCAGGATCTCACGACGCTGAGCATTTTGGAAAGGCCGAGTTGCTGGACGTTGGGCAGACCGGCCTGGCTGACAAAGGTCAGCGAGGTGCTGAATTTAGCGCGGCCATGGGCTGCGAATTGCGGACGGTAAAAGGTGGGCTGGGGCGTCGGGATGCTCGCATTCGGGTCGCCCATGTTGGCCATCGCAATGAGGCCGCCTTTGAGAATGATCTCCGGTTTTACTCCAAAGAAGGCAGGCTTCCAAAGCACGAGATCCGCGAGCTTGCCGATTTCGATGGAACCCACCTCGTGGGACACTCCGTGCGTGATCGCCGGATTAATGGTGTATTTGGCAACATACCGCAGCGCCCGGAAATTATCCGCCGGGTGCTTTTCATCTCCCTCAATTTTCCCAAACTGAACTTTCATCTTGTGGGCTGTCTGCCAGGTCCGCGTGATGACCTCGCCCAGCCGCCCCATGGCCTGGCTGTCGCTGGACATCATGGAAATGGCCCCAAGATCGTGCAGCAGATCCTCCGCAGCAATGGTCTCCGGCCGGATTCGCGACTCCGCGAAAGCCACGTCCTCCGGAATGCGCGAGTCCAGATGGTGGCAGACCATGAGCATGTCGAGGTGTTCATCAATGGTATTCACCGTGAACGGCCGTGTGGGATTCGTGGAGGAAGGCAGCACGTTGGCTTCTCCGCAGACGCGAATGATGTCCGGAGCGTGACCACCTCCGGCACCTTCTGAATGATAGGTGTGAATGGTGCGTCCCTTGAATGCGGCGAGGGTAGTCTCAACGAAACCCGCTTCATTTAAGGTGTCGGTGTGAATCGCCACCTGAACGTCCAGTTCATCCGCCACGCCGAGGCAGCAGTCGATGGCTGCAGGCGTGGTGCCCCAGTCTTCATGGAGTTTCAATCCGATGGCTCCCGCCATGACCTGTTCACGCAATGGTTCCGGTGTGGAGCAATTTCCCTTTCCAAGAAAGCCCAGATTCATCGGATACTCCTCTGCGGCTTCCAGCATGCGATGCAGATTCCAGATGCCCGGCGTGCTGGTCGTGGCAAACGTTCCATGAGCCGGACCCGTGCCCCCACCGATCATGGTGGTGATGCCACTGGCCAGGGCGTGCTCGATCTGCTGCGGGCAGATGAAATGAATGTGCGTATCGATTCCACCCGCAGTGATGATGTTACCCTCTCCCGCAATGACTTCCGTCGCGGCACCGATCACCATGGTGATACCATTTTGAAGCAACGGATTTCCGGCATGGCCGATGCCAACGATGCGCCCATGCTTGATGCCGATGTCCGCCTTGATCACACCCTGCACGGCATCGAGGATCGTGGCGTTGGTAATTACCAAGTCGAGACATTCCGCATCCAGAGCCAGAGGAGATTGCGCCATGCCGTCGCGGATGACCTTGCCGCCGCCGAATTTGACTTCATTGCCATAGCCGCCGTTCTCGGCAATGAGATCGCGTTCAACCTCGATGAACAATTCGGTATCGGCCAGGCGGACCTGATCTCCCACCGTGGGACCGAACATGCTGGCGTGCTGTTTGCGGGTGATTTTCATGCGGGGAGTGGTCCGTTGACCAGATTGTTGAGGCCATATACCTCCCGTTTGCCGGCGAAGGCGACGAGTTCCACCTCGCGTGTGTCTCCCGGTTCAAACCGCACTGCGGTTCCGGCTGGAATATTTAAACGAAATCCCAGCGATGCCGAACGGTCAAAATGCAGTAAAGTGTTCACTTCAAAAAAATGAAAGTGGCTCCCCACCTGAATGGGTCGATCACCGGTGTTGGCCACGATGAGCGGCCGCGTTTCCAATCCAAGGTTGGCTTCCAGATCGGGTGCGTTGGGGGGATGGATGATTTCTCCGGGGATGAGCATGATTGATTGCAACAAAAGAGAGCAATATCCATGCTACGGCGAGGCCCAATCTTGAGTCCGCTCAGTTTCCTTCGGAGGACGGAGCTTGGAAATAAGCATCGAGTTCACTCACCAGGGGGAGCGATGAGCCAAAAAGCTCCGAGGTTTCAACCATGCGCCCGGCGAGGTCCAATTGGAAATTCCCATTCGGGGCCGAGGAATGCAACGCGGCCCGCTCGAGGGAGAGGTCCAGCTGCGCTTCAATCCGGTCGAGGTCAGAGGCGATTTCCGCCAGTCGGTTGCGGCGGTTCTCCACGTTTCGCAGACGTTCCTCGGTGAGGGCGATGGTGGATTCGGTGGATTTGCGGGACGCGGGAGTGGGCGAGGATGCGAGGGTCTGTTGCAGGCTGGCGATTTTTGATTCCAGGGTTCCGTGGAGGTCCGGCGGGGTGAGTGAGGACAGGTGCTCGTGCGCGAGCAATCCTTTCAAGTGGAGCCATTGAAGTTTCTCCAAGCCAGGACGGAACTGGGCCTTGGTTTCCGGGTCATCGACATTTTGCGCCAGGGTCTGGACGCGGGAAATTTTCTCGCAGAGCTGGTGGTGGCGGGTGCGATTCTCCGGAATTAATGACGAGAACAGTTGTTCCTGCTTTGTCTTGGCGGTTTGATCTGCACGGCTGATTTGCGGAGACGGAGGGTTGAGCGCTCTGCCAGGCCCGGTCATTTGGACGGGCTTGGTCCGGGCTCGGACTATGCTGACGATCTTGTAAATGACGGCCATGAAGAAAAGAATCGGGAGCAGGAAAATAAGCAGGGAATTCGTCGATATTCCCGTACCAAAGACGGTATCGTAGTTGGACAGCGCATAGATCAGCCAGACAATCCCGAAGAATGGCAGCGACGCCAGCGTCAGCATGCCGATGCTTGTGATCGCACAGCCCTGCACCAGGGGGTGGGGTTGCGCGGGGTGCACCACTGGAGTGGGTGGTGGAAAAGCCACCTGCGCCACCACGGGCGTGGCATCGGGGGATTGCGAAGGAGGAGGATGGGACATGTTCAAAATTTGCCCGGCAGCCTGCTTGCGTAGGCTCTCCGTCGCAACATCACTCTCGTAGATTTTGGGTCGTTGTTTCTACTCGACAAATCTCCACCACCCCTCACTGATGGGGAATGCCCACGGTGCGCACGCAACCCAGTTCCTCCAGCTACGATGCCATCGTCGTGGGCTCCGGACCCAATGGATTCTCGGCGGGAATCACGCTGGCCCGGGCCGGTCTGAGCGTTCTCATGGTCGAGGCGCAGCCGACGATAGGCGGGGGCATGCGAACGAAGGAACTCACGCTGCCGGGATTTCATCATGATGTTTGTTCGGCAGTGCATCCGCTGGGGATTGCGTCGCCCTTTTTCGCCTCGGTGCCGCTGAGGAAGTTTGGTCTTGAATGGGCGCAGCCGGAGGTTCCACTGGCGCATCCGCTGGATGGCGGCCGGGCCGGGGTGATGCTGAAGGATATTGACGCCACGGCTGCCCTGTTGCCGGGCAAGGATGGCAAGGCTTACTGCCAGTTCTACGGCGGAATGAAACGAACGGTGGAAATGCTTCTGCCCGAACTGCTGGGACCTCTCTTAAAATTTCCCCGCCATCCTTTCCACATGGCGAAATTTGGTCTCGCAGGCATGCGATCGGCAGCCGGGCTGGCCAGGAGCAAATTTAAATCCGATGAGGGCCAGGGGATGTTTTGCGGCCACGCTGCGCATTCTGTGTTGCCATTGGGAAAGCCGTTTACAGCCGCCGTGGGCATGATGCTCGCCACAACCGGGCACATGGTCGGATGGCCGGTGGCGGTGGGGGGATCGCAAAGTTTGGCGAACGCACTGGGGCGCTATTTCCAGGCGCTGGGAGGCGAAATTGTCGTGGGTTGCAAGGTTGAGGACCTCGATGCCCTTCCCAAGGCGCAGGCCTATCTCTTTGACACCTCACCCAAGGGGTTGATTGCGATTGCCGGGGATTTGCTACCCGAGCGATATTTAAATTCCCTGCAACGGTTCCGCTTTGGTCCGGGGGTCTTCAAACTGGATCTCGCGCTGAGTGGTCCCATACCGTGGACCAACCCCTATTGCCGCCAGGCCGGGACCGTGCATCTGGGCGGCAGCCTCGCGGAAATGGTGGAATCCGAGCAGGCCTGCTGGGAGGGCCGGGTGGCCGAGCGTCCCTTTGTGCTGCTGTCGCAGCAAAGCATTCCGGATCCGACCCGCGCGCCCACCGGTCAGCACACGTGCTGGGCTTACTGCCACACGCCGCCGCATTTCGAGGGGGATCTCACCGGGACGATTCTGCGGCAGATCGAACGCTTTGCACCGGGCTTCCGCGATCTCATCATCGGAAGCCATGGCATGAATCCGCGGGATCTAGCGGCGTACAATCCCAACTACGTGGGGGGCGATATTATCGGTGGCGTGCAGGATCTGGTGCAAATGGTCCGGCGTCCCATTTTCAGTTCGGACCCTTACGCCACCCCGGTGAAAAATTTATTCCTGTGCAGTGCGTCCACTCCTCCCGGTGCCGGGGTGCACGGGATGTGCGGCTACCATGCGGCGCGTTCGGCACTGCACCGGGTCTTCGACCTTTCCGCCACCCTTGAGGATTAGCTGGGATTTTTTTTGCCAAAGTGGAAAGCCGCCACTACGTCGGAGCGCACCCATATTTTATCTCCACCATGCCCAGCACCTACAACTTCTCCGGCCCCACACGCACCGAATCCGACACGATGGGGGAAAAGCAGGTTCCCCAATCCGTTTACTGGGGCGCACAAACCGCGCGCAGCATCCATTTCTTCAACATTGGCAGCGATGTCATGCCCCGGCCTGTGATCCGGGCCATGGGTCTGCTCAAGAAAGCCTGCGCCATGGTCAACGCCGAGTTGAAACCCACCCGGATGACGGCTGAAAAAGTCCGGCTCATTTCGGCTGCCGCGGACGAAGTCATCAGCGGCCAGCTCGACGAGCATTTTCCCGTGCACATCTGGCAGACCGGCAGCGGCACGCAGAGCAACATGAATACCAATGAAGTCATCGCCAACCGGGCGATCGAGATCAGTGGTGGGGTCCTCGGCTCCAAATCACCGGTGCACCCGAATGACGATGTGAACATGTCGCAGTCCTCCAACGACACCTTTCCCACCGCCATGCACATTGCTGCGGCTGAGGAAATCTCGCATCGGCTGCTGCCTGCCTGTCAGATTTTCCGCGATGCCCTGGACGCCAAGCGCCGGGAATTTGCCGACATTGTGAAAATAGGCCGCACCCACCTGCAGGATGCGACGCCGGTCACGCTGGGTCAGGAGTTTGGCGGCTACGTCGCCCTGATGGATCGCAACATCCAGCGCCTCCAGAGCATCCTGCCGCAGGTCATGGATCTCGCCATTGGCGGCACCGCGGTGGGCACGGGCATCAATTCGCATCCGGAATTTGCCCGGCGCGCCGCCGCCCAGATTGCAGAACTCAGCGGGTTGCCATTTACCTCACACCCCAACCTGTTCGCCGCTCTTTCCGCCCACGATGAACTCGTCATGGCGAGTGGAGCCCTGAAAACACTGGCTGGCAGCCTCATGAAAATCGCCAACGACATTCGCTGGCTGGGATCGGGTCCGCGCTGCGGGCTGGGCGAACTCCTCCTGCCGGAAAATGAGCCTGGCTCCAGTATCATGCCCGGCAAGGTGAACCCCACGCAGTGCGAGGCCATGACCATGGTGGCGGTGCAGGTGATGGGGAATGACACGGCGATCAGTTTCGCGGGAAGTCAGGGAAATTTTGAACTCAATGTCTTCAATCCCGTGATGATTTTCAACCTTCTCAATTCCGTGGACCTGCTCACGGATACCATGCTCAGCTTCAGCGAGCATTGTCTGAAGGGCCTTCGCGCCAACCGCGAGAAGATCGACAGCTACGTCGAGCAGTGCCTCATGCTCGTCACCGCACTCAACGAACACATCGGCTACGACAAGGCCGCCGCCATCGCCAAGAAAGCCAACAAGGAGGGCACGACTTTAAAAGCGGCGGCACTCAGTCTCGGTTATCTCACGGAGGAGGAATTCACCCGTTTTGTCGTGCCCGAACGCATGACCAGACCATAGCGCGCCGGGGCTCAACTTTTCGATCTCCCTCACGATGCTGCCGCAAATTTTCGCCCAAATTTTCCGGCAGTTGCTCAAGCCCATCAGCCGCCTGATTGCGGGATTGCTGGCGGCGAAGGTGATCCGGTTTTTCCTGAAACGCTGGGGCAAGATCAAGGTGCTCGATGCCGAATTCGAGCGCGACATTGAGCATTGGTTTCGCGCCTCGCTCGTCCTGCTGCTGGCCACGGCGAACACGGAGGATTTCTTCTTTGGCTGGATTCCCTTCAACCTCCAGGAACGCTACGTGTGGATCGGTCTGGGGCTGCGGGTGCTGCTCGTCATGAGTGTGATCGAGACGATGCCCGACCACGAACTCTATGCGGTGCTGCATCGCGGTCCGCCGAAAATCCCCCTGACGCGGCGCTTTTTCAAATGCTGCTGGGAGCAACGCAGGCGGATCAGCAGCGGCATTTTCCATCAGCACCTCAAAAGATCTTCCCCCGTGCTGGCCATTCTTGCCGCCATCTTTGGGGGACCATCAGGCACGGATGCCTGGGCCGTCGGCTGGACCTGCTACAGTCTGGCCATCGCCCAGTACCTCTACATCGCCCTGGCCACTTCCAAGGACAAAGCGGCGGATGCGCTGCTGGAATTTGATACCCAGGTGCTCGAGATGAGACTGGATCTGGAAGCCTCCGTGAAGGAGGTCAGCACCGGGAGCAGTGGAAATTAAACCGCCTTGATGCCCGATCGCCGCGCCAGTCGCTGATTGTATTGGATTGAGCGCCGCAGCACATTGATCTTCGCAATGATTGGCCGGCAAGCCGCCAGGACCTTTTGGATTTCCGGATCCGGACTGTCCGAGTTCTGACTGAGGTAAATTCCCACGTGAAAGGAAAGCTCCGCCTTGGAGTTTTCCAGCGTGCCGATCTTCGCGGAAATTTCCGCCACCCGTTTGGAGAGAATCCCTATTTCCTCCACCAATCCGGACGATTCCTCCCGCATCTGTGCGCGCAGGGCAGCGATCATGCCGTCCACCCCCTGCACGGAAGCCTCAATGGTCTGAACCAGCAGCTCCTTTTCCTCGAGGATTTTGCGCATCGCATCGTGGTCCAACTTGAGCTGATGAATCGCGGCCCTTGTCTTGGTCATTTCGTTGGAAAGGTCGACACCCTCCTGGCGCTTCAGCACATCCAGCTTTAGTTTTAAACTGCTAAATTTCTGGCGAGTGAACGCATCTTCCTCCCGCAGGTCGTCCATTTCACGGGTGATGGCGGTTGCCTCGGTAAGCACCTCCTCCTTGCGATTCCTTTCCACATCCACCTGATCCTCATATTTGTCCTCCACACCTTCCAACTGTTCCTTGAGTAATTCAATGCGTTCCAGCATCTCGTCGCTTTGCACGCGCAATTTTTCCTGCTGATCGTTCAGATCCTTGAGTTGCCAGAATTCCCCCGTCAGATCCTCAATCTTGTCAGCCTTCCGCCAGCACAGCCGCCCAAGCAGATCCTGCGCCTCCGAGAGGATCTGCCTCTCGCGGGAGACGGCCGCCCAGCATCGGCGCTCGGTGCGAACACCGAACTGCCAGGCAAGGCGGCGCATGAAAAAACCAAAAGCGTTCATTTAGAAGGAGGGGGCACGGTAGGGAGGGGACGGAGATTGTAATCTCATGCTATTTGCGCGCAATGGAAAAGGAAAAGTTACAGTTTTGACCCGGAATTCCCTCCAGCCCTCCTCCCGGCGCGGAAATAAGGCTTGAGAAACCCGCCAGACACTCTACCCATCGGAGGCGAACATTCCTGCGCCGGGTTAGCTCAGTGGTAGAGCAGTTGATTTGTAATCATCAGGTCGTCGGTTCAAGTCCGACACTCGGCTCCATAAGTATCAAGGAGTTGCGGGGATATGCGGGTCATTGCGAGATTGGTTCTTGCAGTTTAGTCACTACTAGGTCACTATACCAGACGAAACCCCCGCTTTTTTATGCCGAGACCAGCCCAATTCAATGTGAGGAAAATCAAAGGCCGAGCCAAGCCCTGGCTGCTCGATATTCCCGCCAATTTCTCCGAAACCGGAGCCCGAATGCAGAAGTTTTTTGCCTCCCGTGACGAGGCCAAAGGCTTCGCGGAGATCCTGCGTACCAAGCGGCAGGAACACGGTGCGAAACAGATCCTCCTTTCCCCTCAAACGCGCCGGGAAGCGGTCCTGTCGGAGGAATTGCTCGCCCCGTTCAATGTTTCCGTGCTCGCAGTCACCGAGGGATGGATTGAGGCCATTGGAGCGCTGGGGGAGTTCGCCAGCCATCCCACGGCCCTTTTAGATGCCGCCCGGTTCTATGCTGCCAGTCTGCGGGAGAAAGCCGTCAGCGTGACCTTTGGGGCTCTTGCCGAGGAATTCATTGGGGTTAAGCGCCGGGACTCCTTCAGTGCCGCCTACCTGCGTCAGATCAAAGCGGTGAGCGGCAGGATGGGGGAGGCGTTCGGTTCTCTCCTGGCCTGCCAGATCACTCCCAAGGCTTTGGAGGAGGCTTTGCGGGCTCTGAAACTTACCCCTGCCAGTTACAACGCTTACCGCCGTGTTCTCAGCGCCATTTTTGCCCATGGGGAGCGCCGGGAATACCTCTCCACCAATCCCGTGGGCAAAGTGCAGAGCGCCAGACAATCGGCCCGTGATGTCAGCATTTTGGCCAACGTCCAGGTGCGAGCCCTGCTGGCTGCCGCCCCTCCAGCCATGGTTCCCTACTTTGCCATTTGTTGCTTTGCCGGCCTCCGTCCCACCGAGTGCGAGCGCCTGCAATGGCCGGATGTCGATTTGGGCAAGCTGCGCATTTTCATTCGGGCCGCCCACAATCAGAAGGAGAGCGGAGGGCGCTTTGTGCCCATCGAGCCTAACCTCGCTGCATGGCTCACGCCCCACGTCCAGAAAACGGGACACGTCACACCGCAGGATAATTTCCGAGGTCTATTTGAGGCCACCAGGCAGGAGGCGGACAAGCTGCTCAAGGCCAGCGGCAACGAGGAACTTGCAACGCTGGAAGCCTCATGGGTCAAGGATGCCATGCGTCATACTGCGGCATCGAATTGGTCCACGATCCACGAGGACGTTAGCAAAGTTTCTCACTGGCTGGGCCACGATCCGAAGGTCCACCGTAAGCACTACTACCGCGCCTTGCCCCGCGAGGATGCGGAAGCGTATTGGAAAATTACCCCGCCGGGAACCAAGTCGAAGATCATCGCGCTTAAATCCAAGTCAGCCTAGACCATGCCAAAGAAGCATCCATCGAAGACCAAACCTTCCAAAATGGAAACTGCGCCACCGAATCCTGGAGCGGCTTATCAGGGACCCGTAAATCCATACCTTGGACTGGTGGAAGAATACCTCGAGCAGTTCCGAGTGGAGCCCAATGCAACCCACGAATGGGCTTACCTAAAGATCCACGCGGATAAACCTGCTCGCTGGCGCTACCCCCAGACTCTGGAGGAATGGCAAGCCGTGTGCTCCAATGATCGCCCGACCACCGTGAAGAATTTTTTCCAAGTCTGGGATGCACTCGACAAAACGATCCATCGCCTGCGGATCTGGATGGGCACTCCCGACGAACATGCAGGCTATCAAGCCGAAAGCCTAGCACCACGGCTCGCAGTGCAGCACCTGTTTGCGATGATGGAGATCTCCTTCCCGGAAAAACTGAATCCAGAGGAGTTTTTGAAAAATGAAAAATGGAAAGCGGAGCGCTGCTACGAGTTTGTAAAACAAGCCATGAACAGAAAGGATGCCGACCTCTTTCGCGCCGCTTCAAACGCGCTAAAGCGGAAGCCCCAATCTTCCTACGGCACCGCCCATCCGAAAGCACGGAGCGTGCTGGACGCATTTTCCTACCTGGTTGGCGCGAACAGAAAGCTTCCAACCAAAAAGATGGTGCGAGAGCACATCACCGACCGATCATTCCGTGACTTTGATCTATCGAAAATATTGAAGGACAGCGGCTTGGCAGGACTTCCAGATGCCGTGCAGTCTCGTGGTCCAGGGATGATTCGGAACTCAAAAAAGGGTCAACATTGAGAATTCCCAACTGACGCGAGGCCATTCATTCCAAGCATCCCCCATGTTGTGGAAATATGAATCCACAACCGTCAATCCCACTGGGAGCCGCAACCGCGACTCAGAACCTAGCAGCCACCCCTAGTCACGTCTTCGGCAAGCAGGAAGCCGCCAGGCGCCTAGGCATTTCTCAGCGCTCGTTGGAGGCGCTTTTCTACGGGAGGAAAATCTCCTTCCGTCGTGTGGGGCGTCTGGTCAAGTTCACCACTTCGGATATTGAGAACTATCTCGAAAGCTGCCGGGTTCCTACCCTTGCAGAGATTGCAACGCCCGCCCGTCGCCGGAATATCGCTGCCAAATAAATCCCGCCGACGTGCAGCGCTGGAAGGAAAGTTGCCATTTGCTAAGCAACATTTCCAGACCTTCGAGCGATTGGCACCTAGGCAAGACCTGTCACGACTACAGAAAGTAGGAGGAACACGATATGATGCCCATCCAGGAACGCGCTAGGCGTTACATTGCGACGATGCCGCAGAGCATCGAGGGGAGTGGCGGCCATACCGCAATCTTCAACGTGGCCCTTGCTCTCCGATGTGGTTTCGACCTCTCGGAGGATGCCACTTTGGAACTGCTCAGCGAATGGAATGCCACCCATGCACAACCCCCGTGGAACGCAGCAGACTTACGGCACAAGATTCAGGATGCAGGTAGATCCACCAAGCCCGCTGGTTACTTGCTGGCCAATGACCAGCCTGCCAAGCCCGCACCCTCATGCCCGGATGAAGCCGCCGCTACCCGGGCCAAGTGGCCAGAGTTTAGAAGCCCCGGCTTGCGCGATCTGCGAGCGCTTGCCAACCTTCGGCATCTTGACGTGCGTTCCCTCATACCAGCTTCTCACGAGGGCTTGCTACAATTCACCCAACACCCTAAGCATGGAGAGTGCTATGTTTTCACGGAGGGCACGTTTGCCCAGATTCGCAGAGTGGACGGCCAGCCTTTGAGGCTGTCGGATGGGAGCGCCCAAAAGGACATAAATCTCCCAGGCAGCAAAGGAAGCTGGTTCGGCTATTGCCTGTTGGAAAAGCACCCTGACGCCTCCGTGCTACTTATCGAGGGCTGCATTGGTCTCTTGGAGGCGCGACAGGCTATCACCCTTGCGAAGCAAGAAGGGTGGATTCCTTTCGCCGCGAATTCAGCATCCTCGAAAATGACGGAAAGGGAACTCACCCTCTTGAGAGGCAGGCAGGTCATCATTGCCGCAGACAGGGGTAAGGCAGGTGCAGATGCCGCTATAAGGTGGCAAGCCTCCTTAGCTGGCTGCGATGTCACGGCAGCAATCTGGGTGCCGCCTCCAGAAGCGAGCGACTTAGGAAAAGCACTCTGCATTTCTGGTTTCGATCCATCCGAAGTCTTTCGATCCGATCAGCCCGAAGATCCCGAGATTTCAGAAGCACGGTTGCGCCTGACCGAGAAGCAAGTCTGCCAAGAGAAAGAGACTGCTCCCGCCAAAACAAAGAAGCCTGGTAAAGATGGGGACCGAGAGGAACCGCCCGCGCAAATCGACGCCTTCTATGACTCAGATCGGAAGCAATACTTAGTGCTCAATAACGGCGGACGTTGGCTTGCTCACAATGAAAGCGGATTCAAACGAATCGTCCGCGCCAGTGGATTCCGCCCAAAGGTGCAAGACGATGAAATGATTGGTCCGGTCGAAGCAGAAATGTTGCGCATCGTGAATCATTGCGACGTTCAATTCTGCGGGCCACTTGCCGGAAGAGAAGCTGGATTCTTTTGTGAAAATGGAATCCGAGGGCTTGTCACCGATTCACCCAATTTAGTCCGACCCCAACAAGGAGACTTTCCAACTATCAGGGCCATCATCCACGGACTGTTTGTTGCGAGCGAGGAAACCCACGGCCCCGCTCAGGAGTTCACCTTTCAAGGATGGCTTGCGTCAGCCGTCCGTTCCCTCTATGAAAAAAAGCCACGGCCAGGACAGGCAATCGCCTTCGCCGGACCGCCGGGCTGCGGCAAAAGCGTGCTCCAGAATGAAATCATCACCCCTTTACTCGGTGGACGTAGTGCGAAGGCGGCTCTTTTCATGCAAGGGCGCACCGATTTCAATTCCGATCTGTTCGGCGCTGAGCATCTCATGCTTGAGGATGAACATAGCGACACCGACATCAAATCTCGAAACGCCTTGGGGGCAAATCTGAAGCGTGTTTCCGTGAATCAATTTCAGCCCTGTCATGGCAAAGGAAGGCAGATCGTTAATCTCCGACCTTGGTGGCGACTAAGTATCAGTTTGAACGATGAACCGGAGCGGTTGCTTGTCATTCCACCGCTCGCGGATGATATTTCCGACAAGCTCATTCTCCTTCGAGCGTCTCGATTCATCTGGCCAATGCCCAGCCGAACCGGAGATGAGTGGGCAGAAATGATGCGCATCGTAGCTCAGGAAATGCCCGCCTACCTCCATTTCCTGCTGCATCACCTTCCTTCGCCAGCGCATCACTGCGACCGCTTCGGTGTCAAGGCATGGCACCATCCGACCCTTGTGGAATCCCTTACGGAACTTGCACCAGAAAACCATTTGGCTGAAATGATTGGTCACTGGCTACTCGACACGGATTTGACGTCGTGGCGAGGAACGGCAGCAGCATTGAGAGCTGAACTTCTGGAAAACCACAAAACCAAAACCGATGCCCGGGATTTGCTGAAATGGTTCAACGCCTGCGGCAACTATTTGGGCAAGATCGCAGCCAAGAAAAATCTACTGGGAATCGTTGTGGAGAATCACCGCACCAACACTGCCCGCACTTGGGAAATCCGACTAGCTAGTGTCGGCTCTCAAAATACGGAAACGGAGAGTGACACCGTGTCCCCTAATTTCTAAAACCATGCTGAATCACAAACTTAAAACAAGCAACGCGGCGGGGGCATTAGTGACACCGTGACACTTGATTCTCCAAAACATTTACAAAAATCTAATGAAAAGACTCACACCACACCGCCTTGCCTCTCAGATACCGCGCTTCTCCGCTGGTTTCACTTTTTGCTCGTCACGGTGTCACCTTTTCAACGTTTCAGCGCTTTGCGGCCTGCCTTCTAATTCGTGCCGCATTTTCCTAGAAGCAGTTCTCGAAGCAATCAAACTCAACCCCACAGACAGATGAACGTCACCAGCACCCGGAACCCACCCCTCTCCTTTCGCCGCCAGTTCGGGAAATGGGACGCCGCTTATCTGGAATCTATCCAGTTACGCCAGCCCTTTGCCCGTCATCTTCGGGAGCGCGGCCACACCGCCAGGGAGATCAATAGCGCCACCCGCCAGCTTCCCCGCATCAAAAAGAGGCTTGATTCCCTACTGTCCGACGACCAGAAATGGCGCGAGGAGAAAATGCTCCTCCTCCGCGACCTCCGCCGGGAAGCATTTGAACGACTCCGCACCCGGAAAACCAAATCCGTCGGCGATGATTTGCGCCTCCTGGAATTGATCGACCGCCTGCTCAATCACCCCGATCAGCGACCCGAAGACCCCGACGCCCCACAGCCGGCCATGACTATTCACGGCATCAGCGTTTGAAGGAAGCCAGACTATGTCATCTGCACAGACTGATCAAAGGGCTCGTTATGATCAGGTCACTGGATGCGCCATTGGAAAGCAGATCCGGAAGACAGCCAGTTTCCGAAAAAGTTGGGGGGATTTAGCACCGCCCCTTGCTCTCGGAGTCATACCCGGGTTATTTAGCGACAATGACCCGCGAAAAAATCACTCTTTCCCAACTGGAATCATTCCTCTTCAAGTCTGCCGATATTTTTGGGGGAAGATGGATGCCTCGGAGTTCAAGGAATTCATCTTTGGGATGCTGTTTTTGAAGCGGTTGTCGGACGAATTCGACCTCAAGCGGGAGACGATTAAGAAGGACTACGCCCACTTGCGGGATCAGCCGGAGCTGTTGGCGGAATTGCTGGAGGACAAGGCTACTTATGGGGAAACGTTCTTTGTGCCCATTCGGGCACGGTGGTCGGAATCTTGGACGGATGAGAATGGGGATGAAGTCCCGGCGTTGAAGGATTTGAAGCACGACATTGGCAATATGCTGAACAAGGCCATTGCCGCCGTGGAGGATGAAAATGATGCGCTGGCTGGGGTGCTGAAGAACAACATCGATTTCAATGCCGTGAAGGGGAAGACCAAGATCCCTGACCAGAAATGGAAGGACCTGCTGGACCACTTCAGCCAGCCGGGGTTTGTGCTGGTAAATGACAACTTCGAGTTCCCCGATCTCCTGGGCGCGGCTTACGAATACCTCATCAAATTCTTTGCTGACAGCGCGGGGAAGAAGGGTGGAGAGTTCCACACGCCGGGGGAAGTCGTTCGGCTGCTGGTGCAGATTGTGAAGCCGCAGGCGGGGCATGAGGTTTATGACCCCACCATGGGTTCTGGTGGCTTCCTCATTCAGAGCCACCAATATGTTGAGGAACAAGGGCAGGACCCGAACGATCTGGCGCTCTTTGGGCAGGATTCCAATGGCACCGTTTGGTCCATCTGCGTCATGAACATGATCCTGCATAACATTACCCGCTTTACGATTGAGAACGGGGACACGTTGGAGAATCCGCTCATCTTGGAGCATAACACCGTGCGGAAATTTGATCGCGTGCTGGCGAATCCGCCGTTCTCGCAGAACTACAGTCGCGCCACGCTGAAGTTTCCCACGCGCTTCCGTGAGTGGTGCCCGGAGACGGGGAAGAAGGCGGACCTCATGTTCGTCCAGCACATGCTGGCCAGTTTGAAGCCTGATGGACACCTGGCCACCGTCATGCCGCATGGCGTGTTGTTCCGTGGTGGGAAGGAGAAGCTCATTCGCGAGTTGTTCATCACGGACGATGTCATCGAGGCCATCATCAGCCTGCCGCCCGGCTTGTTTTATGGCACCGGCATTCCGGCCTGCGTCATCGTGATGAACAAGAACAAGCCCGATTCCCTGCGGGACAAAGTGCTCTTCATCAATGCCGACCGTGAGTATGCCGAGGGCAAGAACCAGAACAAACTTCGCCCGGAGGATACGGAGAAAATCGATTTCGTCTTCACCCACAAGCTGGAACTGCCGAAATACAGCCGACTCGTCACCAAGGCGGAGATTGTGGATCAGCACGACTACAATCTGAACATCCGTCGTTATGTGGACAACACACCTGACCCCGAGCCAGAAGACGTGCAGGCGCACTTGCTGGGCGGAGTGCCGGAAGCGGAAGTTTCCAGCGTGGCGTTTGCAAACCTCAGGAAGAAATTCGGCCTTCAGGTGGAAACGTTGTTTCAGCCGGAGCGGACAGGGTATCTGGCGTTTGAGAAGGCGATTGATAAGAAGGCTGCGATCAAGACTGTGATCGAAGCAGAGGCATCGGTGCAGGCCACGTTTACCCACCATCGGGAGAATCTGGAAGCCTGGTGGCAGGTGGCGCAGCATGACTTTGCCTGGCGCGGGCAAGGGAGCATGGAAAGATTCCTGACAGTGGAATTGCAGATTTGAGCCCCCTGCGCAGCCTACCCTGCGGTTGTTTTGAGGAACAGTGCAGCCCAGCGCCGACCCTGTCCCGGGAAACAGCCGCGAACCTTTCCTTGCGGTAAGCGATCAGGCGGGCCGCCCTGCCTTCCTTGTCATGCACGTAAGCCATCAGGCAGTTTCCGATTCTCCACGAGTTTGTCAACCAGCCTCAATGAGGCATGGCATTGCCAGGGTCCACTGCACAGGTCCTTTCCTCACAGCTTGGCACAACCCACGTTTATGTTATTAGACACCTTCCGTGTCTCCATAATCCGCTGATAAATTACCACTCGCCAATCAGGCAATGTCCGGCCATCTGATGAATAGTTCTTGCCTTTGGTGAGATTTTTTATACGATCCAAAAAATATATCAAAATAATGAAAATGCCCTCTGGAAAGACTCCTCGGAAATTAACCATTATATTGATTGGCTTGGCGTTTCTCAGTGTGGGCTTGTGGTTTTGGTATCAAAGGGGGAATCATGAATTTAGCGGTCCGGGTTCCCGCTCCCCTTTGTCAGAATCCTCCCGGCCACCGGGTAATCAGGAATCGGCGAACGGCCAACCGGGGGCGAATGAGCCGAATGCGCCTGCTGCCAGCACGGATCCGAACGTGCCTGTTTCCGCGCCCCTGTTGCAATTACTGCGGCGGGTGGAGAATGGCTACACCGTTCTGGACTGGCCCAGCGGCAAGCCTTTTGTGAGGGGGGAGGAGATTGTGGCTTATTTTGAATGTTCAGCCAGCGGGAAGAAATTCAAAGGCTCTCCCAACCAGATCGGGAAATACCCCAAGGTCTTCCTCGGACCCGAGGAACCGGTGGAAGTGCGCTTGGAATTTCCAGAATCCCCGCCGGAAACTCCCGTAGCCGTCTGGCAGGAGGATGGCGGGCAGATTGGCACGGAGCAGGAAGTGGTTAGCAGTACCAAACTGGAACTGGATGGAGCGCGCACGGCCTCTTTCCGTTTCACGCCCACCGCGCAGCAAGGGAACCACCGTGTCATTTTTCATACTCCCGGCGGGCAGCACCGGATTCTCGAATTCTGGGTTGGGGCGGAGCAGATTTATGCACCGAAAGATTCATGACGCTGAGCCACACCATCCCGTTTCAGAAAATTCCATAGTCCCATTTATTATTTCATAAATCTTTCCACTTTCATCCTGTTATGAAGACCCGCCTGAATCTTTCACCGCTGCCCTTTTTAATGCTAAGTGCGATTGCGGTGTTTGCACAATCCGGGTCTTCGCCCACCTACTCTCCGCCGCTGACCACGCCGGCCTATTGCCCATTGTGCGATGAAAATTCCACCTGCCAGGGTGATGCCGGAACCAATGCCAACGGCAGCGCTTCCAGTTCCACCTCGGACGGCTCCATCGGCGGTTCCATGGGGGCCGGTGGGGGCAATGTTCCGGGT
>CALQSQ010000034.1 GCA_943333275.1 Akkermansia muciniphila | reverse complement strand
TCGCCTTCGAGTTCCTGCTTGGTGACAAGGGCAGCGACGGAGTCGAGCACGATGACGTCCAAGGCATTGGAACGAATGAGCGTTTCACAAATTTGGAGCGCTTCTTCGCCGGAGCTGGGTTGGGAAACGAGAAGGTCGGCGAGGTTGACGCCGAGTTTTTTGGTGTAGGAGGGATCGAGGGCGTGTTCAACGTCGATGAAGGCTGCGAGACCGCCGCGCTTCTGGGCCTGGGCGATGACAGTGAGGGTCAGGGTCGTTTTACCGGAGGATTCCGGGCCGAAGACTTCGATGACCCGTCCACGAGGAAATCCGCCGACGCCGAGGGCGCGGTCGATGAGTAAATTTCCCGAAGGGATGACGTCGATATCGGCCACATCGCCACCGCCGAGGCGCATGATGGAGCCTTCGCCGAAGTCCTTTTGGATCTGCTGGATGGCGGCATCGAGGTTTTTATTGCGGGCGGTATCAGCGGCGGCAGCAGCAGATTTGGTGGGTTTGGAGTCGTCTTTGGCCATGAGGATGGGTTGGTTGGAGGATTATACTGTTCAGATGAGTAGTCTAGACGGGTTTGGCGGCAGAGTCAATCTCCTGCCGTGTGAAAATGGAAAATACCGGGATGCCCCGGGCTTCGATGGCGGCGCGGCCGCCTTCCTGACGATCGACGAGCACGAGGGCCATGATGACTTTGCCGCCTTCGGACTCGATGGCATCGATGGCCTGCAGGGTGGAGCCGCCGGTGGTGATGACGTCATCCACGACCACGACCTGGTGGCCTTTTTCAAAGCGGCCTTCAATCAGCCGGTTGCGTCCGTGGGCCTTGGCGGTCTTGCGCACGCAAAAGACTTGGAGGGGGGCCGGACCATCGGGATTCGCCGCACTGGAGGCCATGCCCACAGCCAGGGCGATGGGATCCGCTCCCATGGTCAGGCCGCCGATGGAATCGATTTTCCATCCGTGCTTCTCCACCTGTTCCTCGATCATTTCCCAGCCCACCTGCCCGATGAGCATGGCACCGCGAGGGTCGAGCGTGGTCTGTTTGGAATCGCAATAGAAATCACTTTTCTGCCCGGAAACGAGCGTGAACTCGCCGTAAAGAATGGATTGGGAACAGAGGATGGCGAGGAGTTCGGAGCGGGAATCGGTCACGGTGGCAGAGGGTCAGACGATGGGTCTCCACTTAGGCAAGGTGCCTTCGATTGCCAAGTGAAAACGTCCCGATTTCTGAACGCATCGCGGGAAGGAGCAGGGCAAATACAGGCGATTACATTTATCATAATCATCATTAGACAGTGGCGGTGCATTAGTTAAGCTTACCTAAGTAAATGAACCCCTCGCAAACAGAATTCAAGAATGATTCGCTGCAGTTCAGCTGTGGGCATTGCCAGGCCCAGCTGGCGGTGCCGGTGGAGTTGGCAGGAGTGACGGCGCCCTGCCCGCACTGCCACGGGGAGATCACGGCTCCGCGGGTCATGGAACGTCCGCCCTTGGTCGATCCGATTCCCAAGGAGAAAAAGGCGCGTCAGCACTCGACGGGTATCGCGCTGTTCGAGAAAAAGGGATTCCGCACGGTCAGGCTGGTGCTTTCCTTGGCGGCCTGCGTGGTGATCTTCATGGCCTTTCATTCCCTGAAAACGCGCCGCTGGGAACGTCCGGATCAATCGGGCCAGACCGTTCAAACGCCCGCAGCCACCGCACCGGAGATTGCACCGGAAACGCTCCCGGAGACTCCCGCCATCCAGGGAGTCACTCCCCCGGCCCTGCCAAATCTGCGCACGCTGTCTGCGGGGCAGTGAGTGCTGCATCTTCATCGCAGCTGAATTCATGGCTGCTGGTGGAATAATTCACGGTTCTGTCACTTGCCGGAATTGGAAAAATTTCCTAGGATCGGGCATTACGAAAGCCCTCCCCCCAGTCTTTTTCCTGCTCGCGTTGCTTGGTTCCCTCCATGTTGCCATCGGGGCTCCGCCTCCGTCGTCCATTCGCTTTTGCACGTTTAATGTGACGCTGAATCGGTTTGATCGGGGCTCGCCGATCCCCACGTTGCTGGCGAATCCAGCGGCAGACGCTCCGCGGAGGATCGCGGAAATCATTCAGCGAATCCGGCCGGATGTGCTGCTGCTCAACGAATTCGATTACGACGACGCGAATCCGAATGGCACGGGCAGTGCGCCGCAGCTATTTCAGCAAAATTTCCTGTCGGTTGGGCAGAACATTTCCGATCCAACCAAGACCGCCCAGCCGCCCATTTCCTACGCATACCGCTATGTGGCTCCGGTGAACACAGGCTATGCTTCGGGATTCGATTACGACCGCAATGGCACGGTGGACACAGCGGTGGGAACGGAAACCTATGGCAACGACTGCTATGGATTTGGACGCTGGCCGGGGCAGTATGGGATGGTGATCTATTCTAAATTTCCCATCCAGACGGCGGATGTGCGGACGTTTCAAAAGGTGCTGTGGAAGGACATCCCCGGGGCTGTGCTGCCGGACTTCGCGGGCACTCCCACGATTCCTGCGGACTGGTATTCCCCGGCGGCGCTGGCGGGATTCCGCATCAGTTCCAAGAGCCACTGGGATGTGCCTATAAGCATCAACTCCCACATCGTCCACCTGCTCGTGGATCACCCCACGCCCCCAACCTTTGATGGCACGGAGGATCGCAATGGCCGGCGCAATCACGATGAAATCAAGCTCTGGGCCGATTATCTCTCCCCGCAGACTTCAGGCTATATCAAGGATGACGCGGGTGTGGCGGGTGGATTGGCCGAAGATGAACGATTCGTGATCATGGGGGATCACAATGCGGATCCTTTCAAGGGAGCCAGCTATCTTGCGGCCATCCGGCAAATCCTCGATCACCCGCGCGTCAATTCGCTCTACTCGCCCTATCGGTCCCAGCAAACTCCCCCCTTCCCATTTGGGACAGGTTATTTCAACCACTCCGGTTACGATACCAGCACGTTCAACCTGCGGGTGGATTACGTGCTGCCCTCCAAGTTGGGAGTGGGAGTGCTTAGCGGCTATATTTACTGGCCGACCGACACAGCGGGAGCCAGCCTCATCGCCGTATCTGACCACCGCCCAGTCCAGCTAACGATGCAACTCACTCCCGTGGTCAGCCAGGCGGTGAAAAACCTGCGGATCGCCCAGGAGGCGGGAAATGTAGTGCTGCGCTGGCAGGGAAGGACGGGCTACGGCTACACC
Organism: Akkermansia muciniphila; assembly: GCA_943333275.1. Classification (GTDB taxonomy): domain Bacteria; phylum Verrucomicrobiota; class Verrucomicrobiia; order Verrucomicrobiales; family V1-33; genus JAGNEJ01. The sequence continues at coordinate 51,097 of CALQSQ010000034.1, read as the reverse complement.
GTGAGTCAGTCCACGAATCTGCAGGGGCCCTGGAAAACCACGCCTGTGATCCCGGTGACCGTGGATTTGGGAACATACGCTGCCGTGGCCACCGACACGGCACCGACGACGGGAAGGAAGTTTTACCGGGTGGAGATTACTTTTCAGTGAGACTTGCCAGCGGGGCGAACTCATGGCAATAGGGGGCTGCACCCACATCCTGCCATGCCGAAACTCATTATCACCAACCCCGACGGAACCACGGTCAAATACGGCCTAAATGGACGAAATTTCACCGTCGGGCGTTCCGAGAACAACGACATCGTGCTGCCGGGGGGCTCCAGTTCGAATCACCATGCAGTCTTGAAACAGAGCGACAGCGGGGATTTTGTGATCACGGATTTGGATTCCACCAACAAGACGCGCATCAATCAGGCGGTAATCCAGACTTCGATTCTTCGAGACGGGGATGCGCTGATGTTCGGGGACATCCAGGCCGTTTATGAATCGGAATTTACCCCGGCCCCACTGGAGGATCAGCCCACGCAAATTTACGAAACCCAGCGCCCCGAGCCCTCCAAGCCCCGCGCGGCACCCGGGCGTCAGGCTCCCGGAGTTCACAATCCAGTGCCGGGTCGTCAACCATTCCCCATCGCCCGCGCGGCTCCCGGACAGGGCGGCGGCGGGCAGATGTATACGGCCACGGATGGATGTTTCGCGATCTTTGTCCTCGCCGGACTTTCCCTGCTGTCCTTTGCCGGCGGAGCTTGGGCCCGTCATTCGCAGGACCATGAGGGGCAGAGCCTGATTACCTGGATTCGCGGTGTGATGGCGGAGCGACAGTTGGCCGATAAGCCGGCCGAACCCGCCCGGCAGCCTTAAGACTGCGGCGAGTTCCGATCCCCCACCCCCTTGAATTCCCCCCAAGACTCCTCGCCCGTCTGGATCGCCACACTGGCGGAATTTCTCCGTCAGGAGCAGGGCGTGGAAGCCATCATGCTCAATCCGGAAAAACGGAGCGTGTCCCTGGCGACCATCGGTCATGTCGATACTGCCGAACTGCAGGAAAGATTGACCGCCGTCCTGAATTCGCTGCATGACGAATCGCTCAAGGTCGACAGCACCTCTGTGGCCCCCGGAGGAGTGCTGCTAAAATCGGTCCAGGAAAAAACCGTGCTGGAAAAACCCAGCTGCCCGACCGCTCCGCGCCTCTGGCAATGGCGGGATTACTCCTGGCCGGAGCCTGATGAAATCGAGGAGCAAAGCAGTGAGGAATGGAAATTCATGGCGGTGCAGGCGACCACGTGCGGGGTCTGTCTGCTGGTGGGCTATCTGTTGGAAACGCACAGCAGTGTGCCTTCCTGGATCGTCCAGCTGCTTTATGTCATCGCCCTTGTAAGTGGCGGATGGGATGCCGCGAAGGATGCCTGGGAGAACATGAAGGAGAAGCGACTGGATGTGCATTTTCTGATGCTGGCGGTGGCCGTGGGAGCCGTGGCCATTGGAGCGTGGACGGAGGGGGGATTACTGCTGTTTCTATTCTCCGCGTCCGGGGCCATGGAGCACTATGCGCTGCATCGCACCCACCGGGAAATCAACGCCCTCACCAAGGGGGCGCCGAAAGTGGCCAACCTGGTTTTGCCGGATGGCAGCACCTCGCCGCGTTTGGTTTCCCTACTGCGTCCGGGTGATTCCATTCTCGTGAAGCCGGATGAAATTTATCCTGCGGATGGGGAAATCCTGACCGGCCAGACGGCGGCGGATGAATCGAATCTCACAGGTGAAAGCGTGCCCGTGGAAAAGGCTCCCGGAGACAACGTGCTCAGCGGCACCCTTAACCTCTGGGGACTGGCCACCATCCGCGTCACAAGGCTGGCCAAGGAATCGGCGCTCGCCCGCATCATCACGCTGATCCGCGATGCCCAGCACATGCGCGCGCCCAGCCAGCGCTTCACCGACCGCTTTGGCACGAGCTACACTCTCGGCATTCTCGGGCTGACGGCCGTGATGTTTTTCGTCTGGTGGCTGGGATTTAAAATTCCTCCTTTTCACAATACCGAAGGCACCAAGTCCGCCTTCTATCAGGCGATGACGCTGCTCGTGGTCGCGAGCCCCTGCGCGCTCGTCCTGAGCATCCCCAGCGCCATCCTCGCAGCCATCGCCAGTGGCGCACGACGGGGTATCCTATTCCGGGGAGGTGCGGCGATCGAAAAACTGGCGGAGATTGATACCGTGGCCATGGACAAGACCGGCACGCTGACCACCGGCGAACCACGGGTTCAGGCGGTGGAAAGTTTCCCGCCCGGCCGCGAATCCGAAGTGCTCCAACTCGCCCTGACGCTGGAAAGTCAGTCCAATCATCCTCTGGCCCGGGCCATCGCGGCCCACGCCAAAAGCAAGGGCATGGAGAGTCTGCCACTCGCAGATTTTTCCTCACTCACCGGCAAGGGACTGCGGGGAAAAATCGCCGGGAAACTAACCTATCTGGGCCGCCGCGAACTCCTGCAGCAGGGAGACTTTGCTGCTTTCGTCGCCTCGCTGCCTGATGCCCCCGTGGCAGACACCGAAGTCTGGCTGGTCCAAGACAATCTGCTCGGCCGCATTTTGCTTCGCGATGGCTTGCGTCCGGAATCCAGGGCGGTGATGGACTTGCTGCGTCATCGAAAACTCACCTCACTCATGCTCACCGGTGACCGGCGTTCCGCTGCCGAGGTGGTGGCGAAGGAAATTGGCATCGATGAATTCCGCGCCGGACTGAGTCCCGAGGACAAGTTGCAAATTATTTCCGATCTCGGCAAAGCCGGGCACAAGGTCGCCATGATCGGCGATGGCGTCAACGATGCTCCCAGCCTCGCGGCCGCCTACGTCAGCGTGGCCATGGGTGGGCGCGGCAGCGATGCCGCTCTGGAACAGTCCGACCTCGCGCTCATGAATGACCGCATTGATAAATTTGCCGAAGCGCTCGACCTCAGCCACCGAGCGCGCCGCATCATCCACCAGAATCTGACGGTGGCGCTTGGCACGGTTCTTCTGATGGTGCTGGCCGCGCTCACCGGCAAGGTGCCGCTGACGCTTGGCGTGATGGCTCACGAAGGCAGCACCGTCGTAGTTTGTCTTAACAGCCTGCGCCTGCTCTTCGGCCACAGCGCTCCCACGGGCGCCGGCGTCAAGCCCGGCTAAATCGAGAGTCGGAGCCCGTCGTAAGCGACCCTAATTTCGGGCGGCAGCGTGGCTTCGAATTCAGCGTGGCCCAGTTCGTGGCAGAGGTGAGTGAAATAGGTGCGTCGGGCCCCGGAAGCCGCCGCAGCGGCCAACGATTCCTCCACGATGAAATGCGTGTGGATGGGACGGTGACGAAGGCAGTCCACGACGAGCGTTTCCACTCCCTGCATCAGCGCCATGGTTTCATCGGGGATGATTTTTACGTCACTGATGTAGGCGAGTCGCTTACGGCCTCCGCGTGTGAACAGAAAACCAATCGTGTCCACCTTTCCATGCAGCACCGGCAGCGGCGTGACCTGCGTTTCTCCAATCCAGAATGGGCCCTCGATGGGTTTGGGATCGGGTTTGAAATATCCGGGGTAACGATTGGTGCCGTCGAAGGCAAAACCGAAGGCCTTTTGCAGCGCGGCCAGCGTCGGGGCGGTGGCGTGGACGGGCATCAGGGCATCCTCTCCGAAAGTGAACCGGCGCAGGTCATCGAAACCCATGATGTGGTCGGTGTGTTCATGGGTGATGAGCGCGGCATCCAGGTGACGGATGTTTTCGCGCAGGCATTGGTGACGGAAATCCGCGCCGGTGTCCACCACCCAGGCAGCCTCCGGGGTGCGCAGGTAAATGGAACACCGGTCGCGCCTGTCCCGGGGATCCGCGGAATGGCAGACCTCGCAAGCACAGGCTATCATCGGCACGCCAACGGAAGTGCCCGTGCCCAGAAATGTCAGTTCGAAATCAGGAGACATTTTCTTCATCCTTCGCCTGCGGCCACCAGATATTGATCACCATGCCCAGTCCGCCCACGACAAAGAGCAGGGGAAACCAAATCGTGTAGATGGAGGACCGGGTGTCCCGCATGAGGATGACCTCCTCGGGGTTGTTGGGATTGACGTAACAGACCGCTCCCTGGCCCGTGGGATATTTGGCGACGATCGCCTCCGCCTGCGCCCGGTCCTTGAACGTCTGCCCCGGCACTCTGCGGATGCGGGTGCTCTCATGTGAGACATCATCCATCAGGTAATTGTAAAGAATGGTCGGCGCGTATTGCACGGGATCACTGAGCGTTTCCCTGACTTCCTCCACGGTGGAATTACGGATCACGCACGCGGTCTCGGTCCAGGTATAGGGCTCGGAAGCACGTTCATAGGCGCGGTGCAGAAAAAGCGTAAAGGCAATGCCAGCGGCAGCCAGCAGGAGGCCGACGGCGGAGAGCAGCAGGCGCGCGCCCACGCTGGCGCGCGGGGATTTTGGGGAGGTGATGGGGGGGGCGGTCATGAATTCCTTGGGGGGATTTTTAAATGGTGTGCGGATAATCCGTCAGCTGCTGCAGGCGGACACCATAGATGTTCGCGATCGCATCCGCATCGGACTTGTCGTAATCGTCCCGATAATAAATTTCCCTGATGCTGTAGGCGCAGAGCATCTGCATGCAGGCGGTGCAGGGCTTGGTGGTGACGGCGACAATCTTCACAGCCCCCCGCGTGAACAGACTGCAAAGATTCACCTCGGCGTGAAGCATGTATTTCTGGCGCTGGTCCCGGTCATCCCAGAATCCCGGCGGAGGATTGAAGCCCGGCGCCAGGCCATTGTAGGCCGTGCCGATGACGCGATTGGCATGGTCGATCGCCACCGCACCCACCTTGCGAAATGGATCCTCGGAGCGGAGACTGGCCACCTGGGCCAGTGCCATGGCATAGGCGGGAATGCTGATACGGGGAGCGGGGGGGGAGGGTGAAGGATCGGACATGGCGCGCGGGATTCGGCACCCACCCTAGTGCAGGAAGTCCTTTTCCAGCAATGAAATTTCCTGACACCCGTCTCGCGCCCTCACACGTCCCAAGCTTCCTCGTTGATGAGATCGCGGTAAGAAATGGCCTGGTGCGCGGCACACACGGCGGCCCCGAAAATGGTCAGTTCATCCGCCACCCGGCTGACATGCACGGCGGGCCGCACCAGGCCCAGCAACATCTGGCCGTAGCATTCCGCACCCGCAAGATACTGCAGCATCTTGTAGGCGACGTGGCTGGAATTGAGATCGGGGAAAACCAGCACATTGGCCCGGCCCGCAACCAGACTGACGGGGCATTTGCGCTCCGCGGCCGCCGGAATCAGGGCGGTATCCAGTTGCAACTCGCCGTCCACATCCATGGCCACCAATTGCCCCCCGGCACGCAGCCGGGCCATCTGCGTGGCGGCCTGCATCTTGTGCGTGGAAAGATTGCTGGCACTGCCCTTGGTGGAAAAACTGATCATGGCCACCCGCGGACGGTCGTGCAGCAGGGGACCGGCCACGCGGGAGGTTTCCACGGCGATGGAGGCGAGCTGGCCCACGGTCGGCGAGGGGATGACCGCGCAGTCGGCCAGAAAGATCACGCCGTCCTGACCCAGATCCGGGCGCTGCGGGAGCCGCACCGCCATGCAACTGGTGACGCTGTCCAGATGAGGCTTGCGTTTGATGAGATGAAACAGCGCACGAAAGAACGCCGCGGGCAGCATCAGGTTGCCGCCCACCACCGCATCCGCGGCACCATATTGCACCATCATCGCCGCGAAATATTGCGGCATCGCCATCGTTTCCTCCGGGGCGCGAATGATCCGCCGCCGCACGCGTTCCGAACGCCGGTAACGTTCGCAATAGGCCTGAAAATCGCTGCTGTCCTCCGGCTGCACCACGCCGATGAATTCCATGGAAATGCCCTCCGCCGCCGCCGTGTGCTCGATATCGCGCCGTTTCCCAATCAGGATCGGGGAGACGCACTCCAGCCGCACCAGTTCCGCCGCCACGCGCAGCACCCGTGCATCATTTCCATCCGGAAACACCACGCGCTTGGGGTGCTTGTGGAGTTTGCTGACGAGCGGCTGGAGAAAAGTGTTGGCGGGATCGAATCGGAAGGGTCCGGGCGATGGGGTCGGGGAAATCATGGGTCTGAGGAACGGGGGAAGCATCATGGCGATTGTCCGCAATGACAATGCGAAATCCAACGCACGCCCAGGAACGGTTTATCGGAACAATTCGGCGGCTGATTTGTATTTGCCCGTTTCCCGGCGCGGCCTTAGCGGTCCCCAAGCGCCGCGCGCCATTCACCGATGGGATCCATTCCCCCAGATGACAATTCTCCACCTGAATTCACTCCGAACCATGGTCTGACGGTTCCCTTGCGTGGGAAAAATACTCCGCCACCGCATGGCCCCCAGCCCGTTTGCCCTCGCTGTGCCAGGTCGCTCGCGCCCAAAAAGCACGAAACAGGCATCGCGTGGGTGTGCGGAGCCTGTGGCGGGCAATCGCTCAATTTCAGTCAATTTCGAAAAATGATTCCGTGCCTGCACGCCAACGAAATCTGGATGACCGCCATGGAGCAACCCGCCGCCCCACGCTGGCAGACAGGCTGCCCGGAGTGCCGCCGGGACATGACCGCCGTGCTCATTCCCTATCAGGGACGGGAGGTGGAACTGGAAATCTGCCGCGGTTGCCAGCGCCTCTGGCTCGACAATCAGGAAGTCATGTCCAACCGCATCAGTATCAGCGACCGCGCACCGGGCCGCAAACCTCCCGTCATCCGGATGACCGGACGCGGGGCCGCCGTCATGGTGCGGGAGCAGGCCCGGCGCATCCGTGACCGCATGAATTTTGAAAGCACCGGCCTGACACGCTTTCACCTCATCCTGTTGATCCTTTACCTGCTCACGAGATTTTTGTTCTGGCACCGGTAAATTGATCCGTTCGGAAATTTGACGCGGTCTTGACTTTCGCCGCCAACCACGCCATCTCAGCGGAGTGGTCGTAGTCACCGGTCGCGCCTCCTCTCCGTCATGTCATTTCTCCAACCTTGGATGCTCTGGGCTCTGCCTGCGGTTTTGCTGCCGCTGATCATCCATTTGCTCAATCGGTTGCGCTATAAAACGGTCCTGTGGGCGGCCATGATGTTTCTCTTCAAGGCCAACAAGGCGGCCACGCGCCGCGCCAAGATCCGGCAGTATCTCCTGCTGGCCAGCCGCATGCTGCTGCTGCTCTTTTTCCTCTGGGCCATGGCGCGGCCCCTGACGGGAGGCTGGCTCGGGGCCGCCGCCGGGGGCGCTCCGGACACGGTGATCATTTTGCTGGATCGCTCGTCCAGCATGGAAGCCACCGGCCCCGACCGTCAGGAATCCAAACGCGCTCATGCCCTGTCCCTGCTGGCTCAGGCCGCGAAACAGAGTGAGGGTAGTCATTTCGTACTGATCGAAAACGCCCTGCGTCAGCCCATGGACATCGCCGATGCCGGCACCCTTTCCGCCATGAGCATGGCCGGTCCCTCGGATTCGACAGCGGACATTCCGGCAATGCTGCTGACCGCCTTGGAATATCTGATCAAAAACACCCCGGGCAGCGCGGAAATCTGGCTCGCCAGCGATCTGCAATCCAGCAACTGGCGTCCGGAAAGTCCGGACTGGGCGGACCTCCAGGCGAGGTTTGCCGGACTGCCCCAGGAAACGCGCCTGCGCGTTCTGGACCTCTCGGCCCCGCTCACCAGCAATGCCTCGCTCACCCTGCGGAGCGTGGAACTGCGCGCCCATCCGACAGATAAAAACCAGGGTCAGGTGGCTTTGTCCTTGGAAATTCAATCGACCGGCCTGACCGGAAATCTCCCCCTCATCCTCCAACGCGAGGACGGCACCAAGCAGCAGAGCGACATCCCGCTCACCTCCGCCACCCAGCGGCAAGTGATCACCTTCGATGTCCCCAATCGCAATTCCGCCGGCGGCTACGGCAGTGTCAGTCTCGCTGCCGATGAGAACACCGCCGACCACACCGCCTATTTCACCTACGCTCCCTCGGTGCCCATGCTCACCATGGTCGTGGGCGATTCTCCCTCGATGAGCCGCCTGAAATTAGCCGCCGCTCCCGATGCCAAACGCCCGGACCGCCGCGCGGAAATTTTCGCCACCACACAAACCAACGCCCTCCCCTGGAAAGAGGCCGCCCTCGTCATCTGGCAGGCCGGGGCTCCCATTGCTTCGGTCGCCAAGGAAATGCAGTCGTTCGTCGAGTCCGGCGGGGTCCTTTTCTGCCTCCCTTCCGAATCCTCCACCGGTCCGCTCGGCCTCACCTGGAATGCCGCGGAATCCGCCCCTGCCGAAGGCCCCTACCATGTCACTACCTGGGATGATCTCGATGGCCTGCTGGCCAAAACCGACAACGGCACGCCCCTGCCCATCGCCAAGCTCGACATCACTCGACGCCAAATTCCTGCTCTCAACGATCCCACCACACACCTCTCTGCCTCCTTTGCCGATGGCCTGCCCTTCCTGCTGTCGCGGAAAATTGGGTCCGGTTATCTTTACGCCTGCGCCACGCTGCCGGAAGCCGCCTGGAGTTCGCTTGGCGAAGGTTTCGTCCTCCTGCCCATGGTGCAGCGCGCCCTGCAGCAGGGATCGCGCCGGCTCAGTCCACCCAGCCAGGAAATCGTGGGCGAATGGAAACCCGCCGACCCCGCTGAAACTTGGACCAACGTCGCGCTGGATTCTCCGAAGGACTGGCGCTGGCATGCCGGCATTTACCAAAGCGGCCAGCGCAAAATCGCCCTCAATCCTCCCGTCGCCGAAATCGATCCCGACGTCATCAATACCGAAAAAATCAAGGAACTCCTCCCCGGCCTCAAACTCGACGTCCTTGCCGGTGCCGTCGATGTAAAAGCCGACCATCTTCAAAGCGAAATCTGGCCGCTCCTCGTCGTCTTCGCCATGCTCGCCATGTGCATTGAAATGTGGCTCGCCACCAGCAAGGGCCTTACACCCAACAAACTCGCCCCGCTGGCGCAGTAAAACTGGTCCAAATGCTCGCCGGGACTGATTCCTTATTCCGGTTTGAGATTGCGGCGGAGGGCTTCGAGTCGCTTTTTTCGTGGTGCCCACCAGGTGATATCGGCGTTGCGTTCCGCTATTTCTTCCTCGTGAAGCAGTTCAGCCAGTATGCTCGAAGACGCACCGTTTCCTGCGCTTTGAACGACTTTGCGCTGATGGCTGGCCATTTGGGATGCATGGGAACGGCTTAATTCCTGGAGGATTTCGGGAGTGCGGCATTCGTCGAGCCAGAACTCGATTTGTGCGGGCGTGGGATGAGGATTGCGAATGTAATCTGCCTCCATTAACCGACGGATCATCGGCCAGTCTTTGTCGCGCTGCGTTTTCTTTGCTTTGATCAAATCAGGGAGGGCGAGCACCGCACCTCCAGCGGGCAGGCGGTGGCGCCGCGACCAGAGGTCTGCAAACGGAGCAACCCCACGCATGTGGCTCATGACATCAACTCTCAATCCCTCCACGCCCTGCGCACCGCAACGAAAATGGACGGCGAGTCCCTCGCTCAAATACCCAATCGTGAAAGGCGGGACAGCGATGACCCGCGCTTGCAGTTCTTCCATCGTTCTTTCGAGGGCCGCAAGATTTTCGGGTGTGGCGAGGATTGCAAAATCGATATCGCGGCTGAACTCGGCTCCCCCATAGACGATGCAGGCTTGTCCACCCATCAACAGGGCCTGGATTCGATGCCGGGCAAACGTCTCCAAGACTTGTTGAATGGAAGGTGGAAGAATCATGGTGCGCGTTCCGGTATGCTCCGCTGAGCAAACGATCGGTAATCATCCGCTGTCCAAAATGGACTCTGAAAATCCACCTCCGGGTCGAGGCTTCCGCCGAGAGCAAGGTATTCCGACCAGAGTTTCTGGGAGGCGGACCATCGTTCCTCCGGTGTCAGCAAATACCAGTCGGCCCACTCCGGACCGGCGATTTTCTCAGCAAACGCCCGGCGGGCCTCGAGGGATGAATCGTTGTTGATCGAATGGGACTCGGTTATTGCCATGGATTGCGGGCGATCTTGTAAACCCAGGTGGAACAAACTTACTTCTTTTCCGGCGCCTCCACCTGATTGAAATAGGCTTGGAGCGCATCGCGGAATTCGGCGGGCCACTCGCCGGACTGACTGGAACCGGTGGATTGCTCGATGATGCGCTGGCCGGATTTGCCCTGTGCACCGGGGCCGTTGGGGTTTTCGCCGGCAAGGTTGCTGTCACCCTTGTTGTTGCCCTTGCCGGGATTCTTGGCCTTGGCCATGAGTTCGCGGGCGGCCTGCTGCATCTTGGCCATCTGCGGACTGGGCTTGCCACCTTTCTTGTCAGGGGGCACGAGGAGTTCGATGATGGCGGATTCAATGCCGATGGTATCGGCATCGGTGGCGGGGGCGCGAAGTTCAAGGCTGACGTCGGTCATGAGTTCGTGGACTTTTTCGAGCAGAGGATACACTTCCTCGATGGGAGTTTTTTCGCGCAAGTCTCCAATGGTCTCGGCGAGGTTGGCCTGAAGGTCGCTGAGCTTGGTGGCGTCGTTCAGGAAATCCTCCGTGGTCCATTTACGCGCATCGAGAGCCATGGTCTGGTCGCGCAGGGTTTCCTGATCCTGGGCGGCACGGACGAGCGCAATGAGCAGCTTCATCATTTCCGGCGGGATTTCGGCTTGCTCACCTTCGCCCTTGCCGCTTTCACTCTCGTCCTGGAGCATTTCCGCCCACTTATCCAGTTGCGTGCCCCAGAGTTTGGCCGTGCCCACGGATTTGAGCACGAGGTTGGCCCGAACCAGTCCGGATAATTCGGTGAGGGCGGCGATGACTTTTTTCTCCTCCATGTCCTTGTGGACGAGGCTGTATTTCTCACTGGGAAGACGGGCGATGAAATTTCCCATGTCGGAAACGAGCGATTCCACTTCGCTGGTGGCGCGGTCCTGCTGCTGCGCGGAGGAATCAAACTTGCTGCGGAAGTTCGGGGCAATTTCCTCTGGAGTCAGGCCCACGGTGTCCTTGGCCAGCTTGCGAAGATTCGCGGAGACGCCGTGTTCCTCCTTCGCTGTATGGCGGAGGCGGTTGTAGAAATTCCGCGCATAGAGGCTCTCGTTGACGTTGTTCATTTTCTTGGCGGCCTCCTTCATGGATTCCAGTGCTGCTTCCTGGCTGGCGGAGGCCTCCGCCAGATCCTTGGCGCGTTCATCATTGGGAGGAGGGGTCGGGGCGTCCGGCGGGGGCAGCGGGGCTTCGGCGGCTTGCTGGAGCTTCTCAGCAGCCTTGCTGAGTTCGGGCTGGGCTTTGGCCTCGAGTTCCTCGCCAAGCTTTTTCCAATCCGCCACGGTGGCTTCGGGCACCTCCGGATTGCGCAGGGCATCCTTGAGGACGCTTTCCATTTCCTGCGTCAGTTTCTCAAGCTGCTCTTTGTTCTGGTGTTCGTCGGCTTCCAGATTTTTGAGTTCTTCGGTCGCCTTTTCCGTGGCGAGTTTGTCCTTCTGTTCCGCGAGGCCCTTGCTGAGATCGAGCTGCCGTTCCTCATCGCGGATGCGGTCATCAAGCTGCTTTAAAACGGCATCCATACGATCGCGGACTTTCTCGGCATGCTTGGCGGGACTCAGCACCCAGATGGTGTGTTTCCAGGAAACCGCCGGGGCGCGGTCGGGGAAATAATCCGTGGTGTAGGCGGCGAGTTCGACCATGGAATCATCCGGAATCTTATGCCACATCGGCGACCATTCCTGCACGCCCTCCACGTTGGCGGAGGTGGGTGATCCCGGCACATGGGCGGTCTCTCCTCGGCTGGTTTCCTTCTTCTCCCCGTCCGTGCTGAAAACCGTCCATCCCAACCAGGTTTCCTTGATTCCAAAATCATCCGTGGCCGTGAATTTGCATTTCAGCAACTCGCTGCTCAGCACCGCCATTTCGATATCCAAATCCTGTAAATCAATCTTCGGCTCCGCATCCTTCGTCGGCTGCATCTTCAGGCTGTAGGGCTGGGTCGGGGCCAGGCCGTGCGTGTCATTCCAAGCCAGCACGGTTGTGTGTGGCGTTTCCCGCATCACGATGGGGGCGGTGTGGAAGGATTCGCCGGTCACGGTGGGAGCAGTGTTTTGATCCTGCTGCACGGCGGTGGCGAGGGGCCGGGAAATGGTGGCGGTGAACTCCACGCTGCTGCCTTCCAGAAATTCCGCGCTGCCCCCTTGCACTGTTTTGGCGGTCGCGGGCAGTCGCAGATAATCGGGCGGAGTGACTTGTGCGGTCAATGATCGCAACTCCGGCCGGTGCAGTGGATGAATGGCAATCTCCCTGCGTGCGTCACCCACCCGCAGCGTCAGCGCACCATCGCGCGTCTGTGGGGGCAGGGAAAGCACCGCCCGGTGATCCTGAAAACTCACCGACATCGCTTCCTGCCGCTCCACCTGTGCATCCACACTGTCAGGCTTCCATGCCGAATCCGCCTCCAATCCCACCTCCAGGGCAAAAGGTTCGCCATGGGCCACGTAGAGATCGGACGGCAGGTCTTCCAACGAAACAAACGTGTAACGCTCTATGTCCGCCAGCGGGGTGAGGAACCGCTGCGCCGCATTCGACGCCGCCTTCGGCACCAGCAGAAACGGCGTGGCCGCCAGCGCCGCCACACACACCGCCGCCAGACCCCAGCGTTTCGTGGGATGCACGGGAACGGCCTTTTCAAAATCATGCTTCGCCGCCTCCGTCGCCACCTGCGCCATGGCCGCCCGACACAACGCCGGAGAAATATTCGCCGGCAGGTCCCCCGATTCCGCAAGTTCCAGCACCCCCTGCAACCGATCCCCCAGCGTCCGGAAATGTTTCCCCAGCTCCTGCGCCAGCACATTCGTGCTCCGCCGCTTCCACACCCATTTCCGACCCCACACCTGTGCAAATCTGGCCGCCGCCACACTACCCAGGACCAGCAACACCAACCGCCAGAGCCGCGGCGTGTCGAAAAAACGATCCAGCAAAAAAAGCATCACATACATGCTCAGGAATCCCGCCACCGCACCCGCCACTGCCCACAATGTCTCCATGCGCCGCAACCGCGACTCGTAGTCACGGATTTGCTGCTGGAGCGCCGGGGGCAGGGAAAGCTGATTCATGGCCCGCATTCTGGCACCGGAGCCGACCCGTGTCATTTCCTTTTCCACGGCGGAATGCTCCCTCCAAGCCCTGCACCCTTTCGTCCCTTAAGGCACCGGAGGGGGAGTGGGCTCGGCGGGATGGTCTTCAATGAGGTGCTGTTGGAAATACACGTTGGCTTTTTCTGGCTGGCCGATGAATTTCAGGGCCACGGTCAGGACGTTGATGCTCAGTTGGCGGTCGAGCGCTTCGCGGGCCACTTTCTTTTCTGACTGGGTGAAGGATTTGGCGGCGGTGGAGGTCTGGGTGTCACCCCGCAAACGCTCGACCTCCCCCTCGTTCATCAACTGCAAGAATCCCTGCGCCTTCCGCAAGGATTCAACAATTCTATTGCCTGTGATGCGCATTTGCCCTTAAATCTCTCCCCATGACACCCTCTTTTCCGCCATCTCCGGGGAAAACCAAAAAGTCCGCCGTTTATAACGGACGTCAGAAATCGACTGTTCTGTCGGTGCGCCATTAGTTATCTCCAGGGATGGAACCCTCATACAAAACCAACATGAAACACGGAGATCTAGAATTCCATCAGCAGACAGGCCCGATTCTCGACGCGATTACCGAAGAAGGTTTGCGCATCGCTAAGGAAAATAGCTGGGGTGGACTTGTTATTGAGATAACAGCACCCGCGAACCAATTTGAGCGCGCCTCAGGTGGTGTCCGCTGCCACGTCAAGAACACTGTTGGCGAACCAGAGATTGACGAGCCTTCTGGCGCCTTGCTTGATGCCGCGAATCGCCTGCAGAATCTTTTCACGAGCGTCGGCACTCCTCTCGCTGGGGCGACGATTGATTGGATTGATGAGAGGGGTGACGGGAAGGTCCGTCGCAGATGCCGCTATCGGTATGATTAGAGTCCGATTCTTAGACTCGCGCTCTGTGGGGAAATGGGTTTGGTGCGCGGAACCTGCTATTGCCTCCAGCTGTCGCACATCGCCCGCGTTTTTCTTTTCCCCGCAGCGGAGCCATAGCGCCAAGTCCTCGTTCAGCGAAGCGCAAATTTAGCCGCCCCGAACGTGCCGGCCCATTCGCCCAGCAGGGCGGGGAGCACGGGCGTGGCCTTTCCCAGGGGGCGCCATTCGATTTTATCCAAATGCTGCCGCAGGGGCCGGAACAAGAGGTCCCCGACCTCCGCAATGCCGCCGCCAATCACCACGGCCTCGGGGTCCAGCACATTTAGGAGCGATCCCACGCCGCAGGCCAGTTGGTAAACGCTGCGTTCCCAGACGGCGGTGGCAAACGGGTCCCCGCTGCGCACGGCATCGGTCAGTTCCGCGGTGCTCGTGAAGCGGTTCTCACTGCGGGCTGCGACGGTGGCGTTGCCGATGATGGAATCCAAACCGCCGGGCATGCCGGCGATGGTGGGCGGGCCATCCGCATCCACCGTGAGATGGCCGAGATGCCCGGCGCGGCCCGTGTGGCCCTGGAGCAATTTTCCATCGATCAGAATCGCTCCGCCCACGCCCGTGCCCAGCGTCAGCAACACCACGTGACGCAAGCCCTGCGCGGCTCCGCACCAGCATTCACCGAGCAGCGCGGCATGGGCATCATTCAGCACCGAGGCGGGACGACCGAGCCATTGCGTCCAGTCCAATCCTTCAAGCCCGTTTAGCCGACCGGGCATTTTAACGATGCATCGGTTGTCCGCCGCCGCCAGCCCCGGAGCCGCAATGCCCACCGCCCGCGCCGGGCCCCGCTCCTTTTCCACTGCTGCGACATACTCACGAATCGCCACCGCCCAGGCGGGGTCGGCCCCTGTCCATTCGCCATCCAGCGTCGGAACGGTATGCTGGTGTAAAATGGAGCCATCGATTGCATCGAGGAGACCGAACTTGATGCGGGTCCCGCCGATATCCACGCCGATGATATAATTTGGGAATTCAGGCATGTGAGTTTGATGCAATTATTCACCGCCAACCGCCACGACCAGGAGGGCGACGAGTTCGTCGATGACGCTCTTCGCGCCGTTGCTGTGTTTATACCAGGTGTCTTCAGGAAAATTTCGCTGCGGCACCGAGACCACGCCCACCTGCCATTCCGGTCCGAGCACCCGCTGATAAATGGCCCGCGATCTCCGGGCATGCGTTCCAAAGGTCACCAACTGCAGTTTCTTGTCCGCTGCGGGAATCTGCAATCCATCCAGTGCGGTCTTGAGCGCTGTCGCCATGGCGGCGGTGCGATCCCGCTGGGCGGCGGGGGCTGGCACGGGATAAATTTTCCCCGGCTCCATGCCCAGCTTGGCCAGCGTTGTCGCCGCGAGTGTGGCGAAATCCTTGTGTTCCGACAACAACGTTCCCTGCTCAAGCGGCAGGCCGGTTGTCAGTAACAAAACCGCATTCGCATCATCGAATTCCCGCTCGGCCGCCGTGAGCACGAAATCCGGCGCCCAACCCTCCACGGCCACATACCGGGCTCCCGCCACGCGATCGGTCACCGCCAGCCAGCCGTAAATTTTCGGCCCGAGCCAGCAAAACAGTCCGCCGAAAATCAAAAGCAACGGCAGCCAGATCCGCCAGGTGGGAAGGCGGCGGGGGCGGAACCATTTTGAAACGGGAGCGTCCATGGGAAATGGGAATAGGGAATTAGAAACCAAAAGGATCCATGGAGCAGGAGCCCCATTTCCAAAAATCTCTCCACCCTCAACCGCCAACACTCAACTCCTCTTTCAACATCATCACGCGTTTCACTGGGGCTGAGGCCCGCAGTCCCTGAATGAGGAGTTGGATGCTGGTGTGGCCGCGGAAGGTGTTGCGGTCCACGAAGAAGGCTATGTCCCAGGGCGGCTTGGGGAGATTGACGGGCGTGTTTTCACGGACGCCGTTGAACCAGATGCCAGTGCGGGTTTCGCCGTCCTGGTAGAAATCGAATTTCAAATGTTTCTCCTTGAGCAGGCGCGGCTCGTTGGCGGGCATGACGTTGCTGGCGAGGAACAGCGGCTGGGAATTGCCATTCCCGAAAGGTTGGAGGCGGTCGTAGCGTTGCAGGAAATCGAGATCCAGCTCGGCGAGGCGGGTTTCGGCATCGACGTAAAGTTTCGGCTCCAGCTGGCCCCCCGTGGCCTGACGGGCGATGGCGTTGGCGAAGCGATCGCGGAATTCCCTGAGATTTTCCTTGGAAATCGTGAGTCCGGCAGCCATGTCGTGACCGCCTCCATTGATGAGCAAATCGCGGCAGTCATTCAGGGCGGTGACCAGGGAAATCCCCTCCACACTGCGCCCGCTGCCCTTGCCCACACCATCTTCATTGATGGCGATGACAAAGACGGGGCGGTGATATTTTTTAACCAGACGCGAGGCAACAATGCCCACGACACCCGGATGCCATTCCTCGGCCGCCACGACCAAGCCCGCGGGATCGATTTCCTGAATTGCACGCACCGCCATCTCCTCGGCATGTCCATGGATGTCCTGCTCAAGCAATTGCCGGGCGCGGTTCTGGCGGTCCAATTCCTGGGCAAGGCGTTCCGCGCTCAGGGCATCGCCCGCCATCAGCAGATCCAGCGACGCCTGCGCGGTGTCGAGCCGGCCGGAGGCATTCAGACGAGGCCCCAGCCTGAAACCAAGGTCCATGCTCGTCAACGCTCCGCTGAGGGATGCGACCGTCTTCAACGCACGCAGGCCGCATTTTTTAGTGTGCTGCAAAACCTCCAGGCCTTTCTGCACCAAGAGCCGATTCTCCTCCACCAGCGGAACGATGTCCGCCACGGTGCCCAGCGCCACCAGATCGAGATGCTCCTTCAGCGAGAAGCCCTCCACCATGCGGCGTTTCAGCAGGGCATGGGCGAGTTTGAAAACAACGCCGGCACTGCACAGGTAGTGAAAATCCTTGCCAAGCTTGGGATTCACCACCGCCACACAATCCGGAAGACCATCCTCGCTGCATTCGTGGTGATCGAAAACAATCACATCCACGCCATGCTCGCGTTTCAGCCACCCGATTTGTGCAATGGAGGTGGTGCCGCAATCCACCGCGATCAGCAGTGTGGGCTGGCATTGGGAAAGCAACCGTTCCAGGCCTTCGCGCGACACGCCATAACCCTCCTCCATGCGATGCGGCAGAAATGCCTTCGGCTCCAGGCCGTAGGCCTGCAAGACCGTGGTCAGAAGCGTCAGCGATGTCACGCCATCCACGTCGTAATCCCCGAACAACGCCACTTCCTCCTTTGCATCCACCGCCGCCAGAATCCGCACCACCGCAGCCTCCATATTCGGCAGCAAAAAGGGATCGGAGAGCGATTTCAATTCAGGATATAAAAACTGCCGCATTTGTTCCTCCGTGCCCACAACCCGCTGCGCCAACAGGCGTCGCACAAGGTCCGTCTCACCAGCGCACACCACGCTCTCACTCACGCGCTGGAGCGCCTGAGCTTCCACATCGCGTAAGATCCAATGAGTGACGGGTAACATGCAGCTTTTGAACGCCCTCGGATGGGGCGGAAACGTTACAGAGGGCAAATTAGCCCCCCGTGCAAATGTATTTCTCAACTTGGTGCGAATCGTCCCTTCTGTGGACGGCTATATTTGCAACACGAATCCCGACTCGGCGACCCTGCATCCATTCACCTGCAACTCCACCCGGTGCCAGCCGGGGAAATGTTTCCGCGTGGTGAAATCACGAATGGTCTGCCGTTTCTCCAATCGCAGCCTGCCACCGGCTGGCAGGGGCACCTCCGACCACTTGAAGACTTTGGCCGAGGTGCCGCCATGGGCCTTCACATAATGGATGACGTAATCGATGATCAACGATTGTGCGTACTTTGCGAGACTGGAAATTTCCACAGCGAGCGTGATTTGGCCGCCGAGCGCAACCTTCCCCGGCGTCACCGTGAGCGCCGCTTCGATCTTTGCTTTGTTTCCGAATCCAAACAACGCCAGCGCTTTCGAGCTGCCCTGTTTGATGAGCGTTCGAGCCGCGTGTTTGGCGATCCAGGCGGTTTCGGACACGCTGCGGTCCCACGACTGCAACCGCTCGATGACCCAGTCCGGATGATCCTTGGCGATGTCATTCAAATGATTGGCCACCGATTTCCTGACGAACAGCGCGGGATCCGCCTTCAGCGGTTCCAGAATCGCGGCCAGCGGCGTGGGATCGCGGACGAGTGCCTGAAGGCGCTGACCCCAGGGCAGTCGCGGACGGCAACCTTCGCTGGCCAGACGTCGCACTTTCTCATCGGTGTCTGAGGTCCATTGCTCCATCACGTGGAGGGTGCCATGGAGATCATCCACCAGGAAAAAACGGATCGCGAATTCTGATGATCCAAATCGCGTGAAATATTTCAACGCATCAAGGGAAAACGTCCGATCCGCCCGGCCATACTTCGCCACAAAGTCGCTGAACACAATGCAGACAAATTCATGATCCACCTGCGGAGCCATCGCTTTTAAAATGCTCACCTGTCTGCGAAAATTTCCCGGCACGCACGCCTGCATGCCAATCGCAGCTTGGGAAAGCCGTTGCATCAGGCTCCGCTGCTCCAGACCTGACAAGGTCATTTCCAGAAACCGCTTGGTGTTGAAATCAGGAGCCAGGGATTGCAACTGACACGCCAGGGATTGATACCGCTGGGCGTTGAACCATTCCTTGAGCTGGGTGGGAGGAGGGGAATCTGTGGACATGACTGGAACGAGGCGCATCCTTCGCCGGAGGTCCGGCCCCCGCAAGAAAACATCCGTCCCATCGAATCAACTTGCGCGGCCTCACAACTGCGGTAATATCCGCACATGGCAGAGGGAGTTACAGAAACATTATCGAAGCGCGAGCGGCAGGCGATGGACCTGCTGTATCGGATGGGACAGGCCAGCGCGCAGGAGATTTGGGAGCAGCTGCCGGATCCACCGAATTATTCCGCGGTGCGGAGTCTGCTGGCCCTGCTGGAGGAGAAGGGGCTGGTCCGGCACACGCGGCAGTCGAAGAAATACATTTTCCACCCCGTGGTATCGCCGGCCCGGGCGCGCAAGGGAGCGTTGCGCCGGCTGATGAACACTTTCTTTGAGAACTCACCCAGCCAACTCGTCGCCAGCCTGCTGGATTCCGGGGAGCAAAAAGTCACCGCCGAGGAACTGGCGCAGATCCGGACACTGCTGGAAAAACACGAACAGGGTGCAGGTAGATAAATTTTCCCAACGACCATGAGCGATTTCATTCTCCACGCCGCGATCCGCAGCTGCCTGCTGCTGGGCATGGGTGCGCTGGTGTGGCCGTTGCTGCCGGCGGCAAGGGCGGCCTGGCGCCGACGGCTGTTGCTGGCCTTTTTCGCGGCCCTGCTGATGGTGCCGTTTTTGCCCACAGAGTTCGCAGCTCCGGGCACGGTCGGTCATGGAAACAACCCGGGCAGTGCCTCCATCATTTCCTGGAGCGTGCTCTGGGCCGTGGGCAGCGGACTGGCGCTCCTGCGCCTGGGCTGGCAAATGCTGGGGCTGCACCGTCTGTTGCGCAACGCGCAGGACCTGGGGGAATTCGATTTCGAGGACTGCCACCTGCGCATCAAGGAATCGCCCGCCGTGCACTCCCCCTGTGTGACGGGATGGTCACAGGCCACGCTGCTGGTGCCGCCAGGATCGTCCGCATGGAATGGCCCCCGTTGGGAATGCATTCTCCGGCACGAACGCCAGCATGCGGTGCAGCAGGATGTCAAAGCCATCTGGTTGATCCGGCTGGTTTCCGCCCTCTACTGGTGGAATCCGCTGGTTTATCTGGCCTCGCGGCAGTTCCACATTGAAAGCGAGGCCGCGTGCGATGCCGCAGTCCTGCGTCAGGGCACCTCCCCCAGGGAGTATATCGAAACCCTGCTTTCCTTCACCACCCGGTCGCATCGGCTCGCCCCCTCGATCACCGGCCAGTCGGTGCTGCGCAAACGCATCGCACGTTTTCTCAGCCATCAGCAGGAAGCCGGTTCGGGACGCTGGCGTCTCATTTGCGGCATCGGTGCGGCCCTCGTCGTGGCCTGTTTCAGCTCGGTCTGCGGGGTCAAGCCCACACCAACCGGCAAAGCCGTGCCCAGCCTGACGGATGAAGCCGCCCTCCGTTTCTCGGCGAATCCCTTTCCCTCGAGCGATTCCGCTTCCGGAGCGCCCGTGATCGGGACTCCGTGAGTCAGGATGGCTTTGCAACGATTTCGCCACAATCCGGGCTAATTGCCGCTTCAAAACTGCCCGCACTGAGGCCGACGGATTCGATTTTGAGCCACCCAGCCCGCAACACCCGGAACCCCGCTCTGAATGTGACGAAAATGCCACACATGAAATTTCGACGAATTCGACAGGAGCATACACAGTCGGCCCCATTCACACGGCCACAACGGCCGACCGTGCTATCCATTGATACCAACCTCATCCTCCATGACATCTAAAATACTACTTCTCTCCGTCTCCCTCCTGGCGCTCAGCCTTCCGTCCTGCAAAAAGGACTCCGGCAAGGCCACGCTCAAAATGGCAGGTTCCACCACCCTGGCACCATTGGCCACCGTCTGGGCCGAAGCCTACCGCAAAGTGAATCCCGAACTGAGCATCAGCGTCTCCGGCGGTGGTTCTGGTGGTGGTATCACCGAACTGACCGAAGGCCGAATCGATATCTGCAACTCCAGCCGCCCCATGAAGGACGAAGAGAAAAAGAAGATCAAGGACAAGTTCCAAAAGGACGCCGTGGAGACCGCCGTCGCCTACGACGCCCTGGCCGTGTATGTCGGCAAGAACAACCCACTCTCAGAGATTTCCATCGAACAACTCAAGGAAATCTACATGGAAAATTCCGCGATCAAGACCTGGGACCAGGTGGCTCCCGGCGGTCTGACGACCGAAATCAAGGTCCTCGGACGCGAGAGCAATTCGGGAACCGGCGAGTATTTCATGGAAGCCACGGTCGGCAAGGGCAACAAAGCCCGCGCTGGCATCGCGGAGATGAACAGCTCGCAGGCGGTCATTGACACCCTCAAGACCACTGCCAATGCCATTGCCTACGACGGCATCGCGTTCAAGACGGATGATGTCAAGGTGCTGTCCCTGGCGAAGAAAAAAGGCGAGCCGGCCGTGGCTCCCTCCGCAGATGACGCCCGCTCCGGGAAATACCCTCTGGCCCGCAAGCTTTATTTCTACACAGTTGGGGAACCCACCGGCGCAGCCAAAGCCTTCATCGACTGGGTCACCAGCGCCGAAGGCCAGGCCATCGTGAATTCCTCCAAGCTGGCGGTGTCGCTTAAGTAGCTTGTAATTTCCGGGCGGCGTGCTCCTGATCACAGGAGCACGCCGCTTTTTTAATCGCACCTCCGTCTCACGGCCCAACCAGCAATCATGGCATCATCCAAAAATCATATCGGATTCCGCGCCCGATGGGCTGCTCTCATGGACCGACTGGAGAAGCCTATCGAGTATTTGGTGAGACTCTGTGGCTGGAGTTCCATCATCAGCGTGGCGGCCATTTTCATTTTTATTTTTCGCGAGGCCGCGCCGGTGATTTCAAAGATCAACTTTATCGAATTTTTCACCAGCACCGAATGGCATCCGAGCAAGCACGGTGAACCGGGTGAATACGGTGCGCTGGCTCTCATCGTGGGAAATTTTGCCGTGGCGGGAGTGGCGATGGTGATGGCGTTTCCGCTGGGATTGGGGGCGGCGGTCTTTATCAGCGAATTCGCCAGTCCCAAGGTTCGGGAGACACTGAAGATCGGAATCGAACTGCTGGCCGCCGTGCCCTCCATTGTCTGGGGTTTCATTGGGCTGACCGTCATCAGTCCCCTGCTGGTCGATCATGCCGGCGCGGAAATCGGCACCAACCTGCTCAACGGCAGCATCATCCTTGCCTTGATGAGTGTGCCATTGATCGTTTCCATCTCCGAGGACGCACTGCGCGCGGTCCCCGACTCCTATCGTGAAGCGGGCCTGGCCCTTGGCGCCAACAAGTGGGAAATGGTGGCACGGGTACTTTTCCCGGCTGCAAAAAATGGCCTGCTGGCGGCCTGCATGCTGGGCGTGGGCCGGGCGGTCGGTGAAACCATGGCGGTCCTGCTCGCCACGGGAAATACCAACCAGATACCTCACTCCCTCATCGATCCCATCAAGACGCTCACCGCGACCATCGCATCTGAAATGAATGACGCCGCGCGGGGTGAGGAACATTTTCAGGTCCTTTTCCTCCTGGGGATCCTCCTGCTCGTGATCACCTGCACCATTAATCTCATCGCTGACCTTGTCATCAAGGGAATGAAAGGCAAAGCCAATGCATAGTCAGGCACAAAACCCCTTTGGTCCCACTCCCTACGAACGCAAAAAGGAACGGGCCTCGTTGATCGCCAAGGTGGTGACCTTCGTGATGTCCATGGCCCTGGTGATCCCCATGCTGCTGATCATCGGCCTCATTTTCGTCAAGGGTTGGTCGGTGATTTCCGTGGACTACCTCTGGGAGAATCCGCGGGGTGGCGGAATCGCCGGAGGCATCTGGGGGCCGTTGATTGGCACCTTCTTTTTGACGCTGACCTGTCTGGTCATTGTCGCTCCGGTCGGCGTGCTGGCGGGCATTTATCTCAATGAATACGCACCGGACAACCGTGCCACCCGTGCCATCATGATCGCGGTTACCAGTCTGGCCGGGGTTCCCAGCATCGTGCATGCACTCTTCGGCCTGGGGGCATTTGTCGTGGCCATGCACATGGGCAAGAGTCTGCTGGCCGCCGCCTGCACCCTGGCCGTCATGACGCTTCCGGTGATCATCACCAGCACCCGCGAGGCGCTCGCGGCCGTGCCCCGCAACTTCCGCGAAGCCTGCTGGAATCTTGGTGCTTCAAAATGGCAAACCATCCGCACCATTGTCCTGCCCAATTCCATCAGCGGCATCCTCACCGGGGTCATCCTCGTGGTCTCCCGGGCCGCCGGGGAAACCGCCCCGATCATGCTGACGGGTGCCGCGGCCTATCTGCCGCTCCCGGAAAACATGCCGGACAAGCTCATGCCCTATTATCTGGGGGACCAGTTCCTCGCGCTCGCCATGCACCTGAATGTGATTGCCCGGGATGTCCCCAACATGCCCACCGAAATGAAATTCGGCAGCGCGCTCGTCCTCCTCTGCCTCATTCTTCTGATCAACAGTCTGGCCATCATCATCCGCGTCCAACTTCGCCGCCGCAAACGCTGGTAATGCCCATCCCATGAACACCCCGGCCATCACTTCATCCATCCTCCTTGCCGACGGCGTATCTTCTGCCTCCACCTCCTCTCATCAAATGAACTCCCCTCACCTGGAATTCAAAAATCTCTCGGTCTCCTACGGCCCGAAGGTTGCCCTGCGCCAAATTTCCATCCAGGTCCCGAAAAACACCGTGCTTGGAATCGTGGGACCGGCAAATTCAGGCAAATCCACCCTCCTGAAAACCATCAACCGCACCATCGACTTCATCTCCACCGCCAGGGTGGAGGGGAGCGTTGCGCTCGCTGGCGAGGAAGTGACGACGATGAAAAATGTCTACGCCCTGCGGAGACGAATCGGCATGGTCTTTCCCCTGCCGGTTGGATTGCCGCTGACAGTTTACGAAAATGTGGCCTTCGCCCCGCGCCGTATCGGTGTTCACGGCAAGGCGGAACTGGATGAAATCGTCGAACGCTGCCTGCGGGATTCCGTACTCTGGGACGAGGTCAAGGACCGTCTGGACATGCTCGGCACCAAGCTCTCCGGTGGTCAGCAGCAGCGACTCACCCTGGCCCGGGCACTGTCACTCAGCCCGGAAATCCTCTGCCTCGATGAATTCTCCATCGCCATTGATCCGGTCACCACGATGAAGATTGAGGACGTGCTCATGCAATTGAAGGAGAAGATGACCATCATTCTCGTCACCAATCTCACCCAGCAGGCCCGGCGCATGGCGGACCACGTCGCCTTTCTCAATGATTCCGAACTTGTGGAATGGGGAGAAAATGAAGCCATGTTCAACCGGCCGAAAAAAGAAATCACCGGACGCTACCTCAATGGAGAATTCGGCTAACCCCTGCGTGATTACCCCATGACTTCGACGCACCTCTCCCCCCCCCTCCAGATTCCCGGACGCGATGGCTACAGCATCCACGTCAATGATTTCAGCCTGTGGTATGGGGATTTCCAGGCTCTGTTCAACGTGAACATCGACATCAAACAGGGCCTCATCACCGCCATGATCGGCCCGTCCGGATGTGGCAAGACCACCATGCTCCGCTCCATGAATCGCATCAATGAGCGCTACGGAAACGTCAAAACCACCGGCTCCATCACTATTCTGGGAAAAAATATTCTCGATGAGGACGTCTCCGTGGCCACGCTCCGCAAAAGTGTGGGCATGGTCTTTCAACGCCCCAATCCCCTGCCGATTTCCATTTTCGACAACGTACTCTTCGGCCTGAAAAGCCACACTCCCTCAGGATACTATTCCAGGAGGGAACTGCAGGATCTGGTGGAGCAATCACTCACCGAGGTCGGCCTCTGGAGCGAGGTCAAGGATCAACTCAAACGCAAGGCCACGGAACTAACCCTCGAACAACAGCAGAAACTGTGCATCGGCAGGCTCATGCCGCTCAAGCCGGAAATTATCCTGATGGACGAACCCTGTTCCGCGCTGGATGCCGCAGGCATTGAACGCATCGAAGCCCTCATCGGCGGCATGCGTGGAAAATTCACCATCGTCATGGTCACCCACAACATGGCCCAGGCCCGCCGCGCCAGCGATGAATGCATCTTCATGCTGATGGGCGAGATCATCGAACACAGCCCGACCATGGACCTCTTCATGAATCCGGTTCATGAGAAAACCGCCATGTATATCGAGGGCCGCTACGGCTGATCCCTTCCCCGCACCTTCCACCCTCCCATTCATTCAACATTTATGACCGAAGAAAAACACATTCTCGGCGCTTATCAGCGCGCCCTCAGCCAGCTCAAGACCGACGCCCTCAACATGGCCAATGGTGCCGCTGCCAATCTCGCCCATGCCATCGAAGGACTCCTCACCGGCAACGAGGCGCTCTGCAACCAGGCCATCGTCGATGACGAGCCCATCGATTTGTTGGAGAAGAAAATCGACCACGACGGGGTGGAGACCATCATGAAATTCAGTCCCGTCGCCAACGACCTGCGCCTCGTCATTTCCACCATGAAAATGGCGACCAGCCTCGAACGCATCTCAGACCATGCGGTCAGCATCGCCCGCCGCTCGCGCCGACTGATGAAGGGCGGCCCACTGCCGGAGGCCAAACTCGTGGAGACCCTTCACGCCAAGGTTTCCTCCCTGCTGGCGGATGCCGTGAGCGCCTTTCTTGATTCCAACCTCGAGCGCGCCTTGCAGATTGATCAGCGGGACAATGAGATTGAAGCCCTGCACGCCGAGGGAGTGAATGCCCTCACCAAACGCATGGAACAGGACGCCTCGCGCATTCCCGATTACCTCGACATTCTGTTCATCATCCGCTTCCTCAAACGCACTTCCGATCAGGCCTGCAACATCGCAGAGGATGCCGTGTACCGCATTTCCTCCTACGACATTCGTCATGGCGGCGAGCGACCGAACTCATAGAGGACCAAGCTCTTTGCTCAGGGTTGATTCTCTCATCAAGGCAACGGAATATTCACGCGTGCACTTGCGCTGCCTGACTTTATCGCTACGTTGGAGTCCTCTGGCGCCTGTCTGATTTTAGAAGCCCGGGTGCTTTCCCATTCCGGCCCCATTCCCGGAACGAAAATGACGAAATCGTCACACAAAATGCTTGGATGAGTTTCAATTTTGCCAGATAAATGGTCACGCCTGGCCACTCCTATTGTCTGGCACATTCCACAACGCAACTACCACTAACACTACTCATGATTCAAACCAGCATGCTTCGATTACTCGCCCAGACCACCACGGTCCTGACCCTCGCCGGGGCCGTCCACGCGGGCAGTTCCACTACCATGGCCAGTTCCGGCGGCAAAGGCCCCCAGGCCCAGATCCAACCCAAGGAGGAATCCGTCTTCGACTCCATCTGGGGTCTGGCCTCCCTCTACAAAAATGATTCCAATTCATTCATTGAAGAACTCGCCCTGACCGGTCGCTACCACGGCCAGTATCATTACGAGGACGAAGGCAGCAAAACGGACGACGACTGGGACAACCGCCGCTTCCGCCTGGGTCTCGAAGCCACCATGTTCGACAAGCACCTGAAATTGAAGGCGGAAATGTTTTCCGACCTGAACCCTGGTGGTGAGTTCTACGAAGGATTCACGGACCTGCACGCAGCATGGAAATTCTCCGATGCACTCACCGTCACCGTCGGCAAACAGAAACCCAAATTCGGCTACGACTGGAGCACCAGCAGCCGACTCATCAAGACCTTCGAACGCGGTGCCTTGATCAACCAATTCAAGCCCGACTATGCTCCCGGAGTTTCCCTCTCCGGCAAATCCGGCAAGCTCAGCTACTACGGCGGAGTGTTCTCAGACCAAGTCGACGGCGAGTTTGGCCAATTTGACGGTGGTTTCAGCATCGTGGCCAGCATCGGTTACGATGTCGCCGACGTCTTCGGGACCGACAAGGCGCAGGTCCGTTTGGATTACATCCATTCCGAACGCGACACCCTGGACACCATCTTCACGACCTTCGACAACGGCGTCTCCGCCAGCCTGGAAATCAAGCAGGGCGATCTTGGTCTCGTCAGCGAAGTGCTAGCCGGATTTGGCGATCAAAACAACGTCGCTCTCATCCTAACCCCCACCTACGACATTACCAAGAAACTCCAACTCGTGGGCCGCTACCAGTTGGGTCTCAGTGATTCCGATACGGGCCTTGCCCCCCAGAAGCGCTATGAGAAAGATGTCGGTGGCGGCAATGGCGATGTTTACAACGCCTTTTACCTCGGCTTCAACTACTTCATCTATGGAGACAAGCTCAAGCTGATGGCCGGAGCGGAATACTCCACCATGAGCGGTGACAAGGGCAACGACACCCTCTCCCTCCTCGCAGGCATCCGTGCCTACTGGTGATCGCAAAACAGTTTGGTTGCTATAGTTAGAAATAAGGCCCGGCCCGGAGGATGCGTTCTCCGGGCCGGGTTGCTTTTGAACAAGGGAAATTGCCCATATGGGCAATCCGGAGCACGGGACGCCGGGGGAATAGAAATTGCCCCATTCCAGTACGTCAGGCTTGCATCGAAGGCCTTCACCACTCACACTGGGC
This sequence comes from Akkermansia muciniphila, assembly GCA_943333275.1. Lineage (GTDB taxonomy): Bacteria > Verrucomicrobiota > Verrucomicrobiia > Verrucomicrobiales > V1-33 > JAGNEJ01. The sequence goes on along the minus strand of CALQSQ010000034.1, from coordinate 23,784 downwards.
CGACTTACCCGTATGCAAAAGAGGAAAATATTCATCGTGGACGACCATCCGATCATGCGCCAGGGCCTGGGGCAGCTGATCAATCACGAGCCCGACCTGGAGGTCGTGGGCGAGGCGGAGGATGCCGCCACGGCCCTCAGCGGCGTCATGGAGACCAAGCCGGATCTCGTCATCATCGATATTTCCCTGCCGGGGAAAAACGGCCTGGAATTGATCAAGGACATCCGCGCCGTCCAGAGGCAGGTGGCCCTGCTCGTCCACTCCATGCATGACGAGAGCCTGTATGTTGAACGCGTGCTGCGCGCCGGTGCCCAGGGCTACATCATGAAGCACGAGGGCGGGAAGAAAGTCATGGACGCCATCCGCAAGGTTCTCTCCGGGGACATTTACGTCAGCACCGCCATGTCCGCGAAAATTCTCGAAATATTCTCCAATCGCCGCGGCAACGCCACCGAACCCGTCGAAGCCCTCAGCGACCGCCAGTTCGAAATCTTTCAAATGATCGGCCAGGGCAAGGCCACCCGCTCCATCGCGGAGGAACTGCACGTCAGCGTTAAAACCGTGGACGCCCACCGCGCCAATATTAAGGAAAAGCTGGGACTTCGAACCGGAAACGAACTCGTTCGTTATGCGGTGCGATGGGTCGAGGCTCAGAACCGGAACTAAGGCTGTGGAGCAAGACGTCCGCTTTACAGCGGAACAGGCTTGGGGCTTAGTGTCCCTCCCCCACCACATTTTCCGCATTTCACGACGATGACTCTCCAAGAACAAATTCAGGACATGGGCCGCCGGGCCCTCGCAGCCTCGCGCGATCTGGCCCTGCTGCCCGCTGATCGCAAAAACCGCATTCTGCTCGCGATGGCTGAAGGATTGCTTCACCATGAGTCCGAAATCCTCGCTGCGAATGCTCTGGACCTGCAGGCCGCCCAGACCAAGGCCTTGAGCAGCGCCATGATCGACCGCCTCACCCTCGATCCCAAAAGACTTGCGGCGATGGCCCAGGGCGTGCGCGAGGTGGCAGACCTGCCCGATCCAGTGGGCGAGACTCTGGCAAAATGGGACCGCCCCAACGGGATCAGCATTGAAAAAATCCGCGTCCCCATTGGCGTCATCGCCATCATTTTTGAAAGCCGACCCAACGTCACCAGCGATGCCGCCGTCCTGTGTTTCAAATCCGGCAATGCCACGATCCTCCGCGGCGGCTCCGAAGCCATTCATTCCAACCGGGCGATCGCAGCCGCACTCCAAAACGGCGGAGAACGCGAGGGCCTGCCAAAGGACAGCATTCAACTGGTTCCTTTTACGGATCGCGCCAGTGTGCAGCATCTCGCCGAAATGGACGCCTATGTGAACCTGATCATTCCCCGCGGCGGCAAGGGCCTGATCGAAACCGTGGTTTCGCTCGCACGCATGCCGGTCATCAAACATTACGACGGGGTCTGCCATGTCTATGTGGATGCAGCCGCGGATCTGGATATGGCCCGCAAGATCATCATCAACGGGAAATGCCAGAAGCCTGGCGTCTGTAATGCCGTGGAATGCATCCTCGTTCATGAATCGGTGGCGGAGGAATTTTATGCGAAACACCTGCCCTCCCTGCTCGACGCCGGCGTCGAAATCCGCGGTGATGCCGCCGCCGTGGCCAGCCACCCCGATCGCATCAAACCAGCCACTGAGGAGGATTGGAGCACCGAATATCTCGACCTGATTGTTTCCCTCAAAACAGTCCCCAACATCGAGGCCGCCATGGCCCACATCAACCACTACGGCTCGAAACACAGCGACTGCATCGTCACGGAGGACCCTGAAAACGCCGCACGATTCCTCGCCAAAATTGACAGCGCCGTGGTCTTCTGGAACGCCTCGACCCGGTTCAATGATGGCGCTGAATTCGGCTTCGGATGCGAAATCGGCATCAGCACCGACAAACTCCACGCCCGCGGCCCCATGGGGCTTCCCGAACTTACCACCTACAAATATTTGGTTCGCGGCACCGGGCAGGTCAGGGCCTGATGGCCGGCTGCCGCCACCACCCCACCAAGCCCCCGATCGTAAATCCAAATACCTGGACGCTTCCATGAACAGCCCACATCCAGGGGATGTGCAGCCATGGCAGTGGCAGCCAAATCCGCAGGGCGTAGAGCAGCGCGAGCATCATGCCGAACAGCAGGGAAAATGCGGATGCACCCAGCCAGAAATTGCTCAGTCGCCACGCCACCAAACCCTGCGCCAGCGCCACACTGAGCACCAGGATGCAAAAAGCAGACGCCAAGAGACACTCCATCTCCACAGGTGCCCCCCATTTTGTAATAGTGATCCCCAAAGCCACGAGCAGGACTCCCCCGGAGGCGCCGACACAGGCCACGCGGATCCATCGCTGCCTCAAATGTTGCAGGATCAAACCCGCCATTAGCGGCAGGACCAACCCTGCAAAGTGAAAGTGCGCCGCCGTGAGCCTGACAATTTGGCCATCGAATCCAAACGGTTCCAGTGCCATGCGGTCCGCAAACAACCAGGCCCCACCCACCGGAAGTTGCATCCAACCAATCAGCGCCAATCGCTGCGCGAGCGTTGCCTCCGATTTTCCAAATAACTTCAAACCCTCATAACCCATGCAGAGGGTTGTCAGCAACCAGGGACCTGCCAGCACGGCGGCGGGCAGTCCCTGTGCAATTAACACAGATGCAGCCAGCCCCACCGCGCTGGGTATTTGAAGGCGTGCTGACCACTCACTGGACACGGGCATTTGCGGCGTGAAGTGTTTCCAAAAGACGACCCTGGCCATTGGCGTCACCACCCATGCTCCAAACATCACCAATAACAGCGGCCAGACCGGGGTCATGGGATGCGGTCGCCAGACCACCAGCAGCCCCAGCCACAGCACGAGTCCCACGGCCAGATTGGCTCGCTCCAGCCTAACCGTCGACATAACGGCGAAGGGCTTGTTGTGATTCCCGCACGAATTTCCGCTGCCACCGACGCGCCAGCGGATGGAAAAGCCTGGCCATCCAGTAACGGGGCCGCGAGAAAGCGCAAAGTTCGTAAACCACCTCACCACTCTCGTGCAATGCCACCGTAAATCGCTCCTCGCCGCACTCCACATGACCGGGAAGTGTGCCGTAGGCAAAACCGCTGCGCTTCAGGATCCCGGGTGTCGCGGTTTCATCAACTTCATAGACAATGCGCGCTGCGCTGCACCAATACATGCCCAGCAAATGAAAGACCACGGCGATCACACCTTTCTTTTTCTGCCCCGGCTCCACGGCATGCACTCGCGTCCATTCCGCAGGGAACATTTTCCAATTTCTCAGCCCCTCCACAGCGCGCAAATATGCCGCCGCGCCGCGACCAATCACCGCGGCATTTCGGTCATGCGCATACCCTGGGGGCATGGTGCCATCCGTCGCACCGACCTCGTGATAGCTCAGCGGGAGCCGGCTTTGGGCTTGGCGAAAGGCTTCGAGGTCGCTTGCATTGGGATTGCGCAGTTGCCATGTCATCTGGAAGGATGATCCAATGCGCGTTATTCACAACAGTTATTTCTGAAATGACAGAAATTGAATACCCCCCCCCACATTCCATTTCCTTACCGAGTGCTGACTGGTCCGCCCCCAAAGGGATTGGCGAAAGAACGATTCAATGCCTCGGCCTGTTGGGCCTGGCGGGCGGCGAGTTGATCCTCCTGCCAGACCGCCAGTCCGATGACACCCACGTTGCGGGCGGCGGCGGACCCTTGTTTTGCAGCCGCGCTGTCACGCACATTTCCAAAGCTAAATTGCTTCACCTGATTGGAATTTTTTCGGAAGCCCTCAATCTTCATTTTCTGCCCAGCGGCAAGGATGTAGCCGCGCTTTTGAACGCTGGCGGATTTACCATCCAATGCGTCAATGCCGTCCACGCTGGCAACCACCTCAATGCGATGCTTGCTTTTGTTCTCAAGGCTGATGGCATAATCCGCGCCGCTGTCGCCGACCACCACCTTGTGGCCGGGCATGCTTCTTGAGGTTATCCAGGGATAAGGATTCGCGCCCTCCCAGCGGCCATTGACCAGAGCCACGCTCAACAGATCGTTGGCGGCATTGAAATGGCCACGATGTCTGCTGATGCCGCCAGCGTCTCCGCCCATCATGACCTTCGCTCCCTCTTCGTCATTGTAATGAAAGGAATCGACTGCATCAGGAGCCCCTGAGGATTTTCGATAAAAGGCCGTATCCTGCACCGAGGAATAAACCTCCGAACCGGCGTGCGTGGCGAGCCCGGGGCGTTCCGCCAACAAGCGATCCGTGGCATTGGGAGAAACTGCTGGTTTTGCGGCCGAGTGTGTGGATTCTTCATAGCCATACTTTGGCGCACTTCGGTAACTGCCACTTTGTGAATTGATGCCCTGACAGGCGTTGAGACCGACCAGGACCAGACTGAGACTGAGAATGAAAGACAGTTTTCGAAGAGTTTGTTTCATGGATGCACGGAGTTGAGGTGAACGAGCGTTTCGGAATTAATGCGGAAAAAACAGCATTTTGGCAGAAGCGCAAGTGTAAATGCGGAATTTTACGCACATTTCTGTTTGTCAAAAAATCACCAACTCCCCCCCAGTCGGAAGCCGCTATTTCAAGAGCGTGTCGAAATCGAAATTGGCATCTGACCAGTCGCGCTTTTTAAACCAGTCGCGCCGGGTCTTGTCGAGGTCCATGCGCCAGCGGTCGCAGAAGATGGGCGTGAGATCCTTGCCGGCAGCATGGGAGGAGCAAATCAGCCAGGCGAGGCACTGGCGTTGTGCGGCGGCTTTGTCGGTGGGTTTGATTTCGGGACATTTCGCCAGGGCGCTGAAGAATTTCTTCACCCACACATCACCGCCATAATCCTTGCGAAGTTTGAGCATGGCCGTGGCATACATGACCGGTTGGTCGCAGGTCGGCAGGTCATTGCCTTGCGCATCCTTAAGTCGATTGGCTTTCTCATCCAATCCATCGAGCATGGTAAATGTCCGCAGAAAAGGCTCACTCGCATTGGCGTAGACCTCCTCCATGCGCTCGATGTGCTTGCGAAGGTCGAGTTCAAGATCATGAGCACCCACCGCATCCATGCAGACGTAGCGCATGAAGACGGCGTAGCCGGTGATGAAACAGGAGTGGCGTTCGCCAAAGGTGTAAAAGTTTCTGCCCAGTTCATAGAAGCCGTAGTGGGGGAAACTCAGCGGATCCATTTTCCATTCAGCCACATCCCGGTCGTAAAAAAGCGCCAGTTCCACCCCGGTGGCTCCCACATAGCCACAGCCAGCACCGCAGGTCAGATTGCCGGGCGGCACTGCCGTGACGGTCGGCTTGCCATTGAGATTTTTGAAGGTGCTGGGCTTGCGGCCGGTGAGGTCAGCATAAGTCTCCCATCCCTTGTCGAGACATGCGACAAAATGCGTGACCATCGCCGGATCGAGCTTGTCATCCGTGGTCAGAAAAGAAAGATTCCGGCCCTCCCAGGGGATGAGTTGCAAAGACAACTTGGCATCCTGCCAGGCTTTTAAATCAAAGACAATCTTGCTGGCATCGACCGGTGCGCCGGGTTTCAGCGGCTCGGCAGGAGCCACGGCCAATAAACAACCAAAGCTGAGTAGAAAGGAAAAGCGTTTCATGAATGGGAGTTGATGGATAAGATATTATTTTTGGGACGGCGCTGGTGATCCAAACTGCTCCCGGAATTTGATGGCAAAGGAATTTTCTTTGGGCGGAACGGCCGCTTCATTAACCAATTGAGGCTGCACCGATTCCCACCAAACGTCATAGGCTGCCTCCATTTCCCGAACAACCTCCGAGTGTGCGGCTGCCAGGTCCACTTTCTCTCCGGGATCCACGGACACATCAAACAACTGCCAGGCTTTTTTCCCTTCCGGATGAACGTTGACGAGATGCCACCGCGGCGTGCGGACCGAGCAATCGTCATATTTTGCATCTGCCGCATGTCCGGTCTGCCAGCGCCCCACATGCGTGAAAAGCGTGCGATCCTGCCAGGCAGCGGCGGGATCCCGCAGCAAAGGCAGCAACGTGCGCCCTTCAATTTGCACGGCAGCCTTGCCATCCACTTTCGCACCGGCCAGTTCCGCAAGTGTCGGAAAGAAGTCGATGTGGGCCGTGAGTTGGGGACGGTCTCCCGGAGTCAGCACCCCAGGCCAGCACCAGAAGCAGGAGGCCCGCGTTCCACCCAGCCAGGGCGTGACTTTGGAACCCCGCATGCCGGCATTCCAGATCTTCACCCCTTCCGTTCCGCCATTATCGTTCATGAAAATTACCAGGGTGTTTTTTTCGATCCCCCACTCCTCAAGTTTCGCAAGCAACCGTCCGACGTTATCATCAATGTTGGAAATCATGCCGAAAAATTTTGCCACAGGCGCGGGCACTTTGCCTGTATAACGCGCCTCGTCCTCCGGGCGCACGTCGAGCGGTGCATGGGGGGCATTCGTGGCCAGGTGACAATAAAAGGGGCCGCGACCCTTCGTCTTCTCGATCCAGCCAAGGGCCTGATTAAAAAAGACATCCGTGCAATACCCCTGCGTTTTCTCGAAAGTTCCGTTGTGGAGAATCGCGGGATCAAAATACTTGTTGCCCGGCGCATCTCCGCACGATCCCGCATAACTCTGACCGATGCCCCCCGCTCCGTGAATAAAAACTTCGTCAAAACCCCTTTTCTCAGGCTGGTAAACAGGCTCATCTCCAAGATGCCATTTGCCAAAAATGCCGGTCTTATAACCGGCCCCTTGCAGCACCTGCGGCAGCGTGATGGCATCGAGCGTTAGACGCTCGCGTTCCTGTATGGTATGGGTCACTCCGTTGCGAAATTCGTGCCTGCCCGTCAGCAGCGCCGATCGCGTGGGCGCACAAGTTGGTGAAACGTGGAAATCAGTAAAGCGCACGCTTTCCCGATGGAGGCGGTCAAGATTCGGAGTTTTCAGAATGGGATTGCCGTGGGCCGAGATATCGCCGTATCCCTGATCATCCGTGAGGATGAAAATGATGTTGGGTTTCGCGGGCATCTCGCTGCCGATAACCGTGAGTCCGGAGAGCAGGAGCAGAAGCAGAGTTTTCATAGATGGGAATCGGTCGGGTTTGGAAAATCGATCATCGGCGATTCAGGATAAATGGCGAGGCGATAAAATCGCGCAGTCAGGTAGTCATTGGAATTTAGATGTTCCTTGACCCGCCGCCTGATGCTGATGTGGGACTGTGGAGAAATCTACCTTGAACGAATCGCTTCGCCGAACGGAGCCAGGACCACTGGAGCCCCGGTCGGAAGTTCAGCCCCCGCCTTGATCCACGCGCGAATCGTTTCCACTTCAGCGGAACTGATGGCGTGCCCGGTCGGAGGCATGGCATTCGGGGTGGTATCGGCGGCAGTGACCACCTGATAAATGCGGCTGTTTTCCGGCTGGCCGGGCATGATCCATTTTCCAGGACCCTTGAGTTTGGCTATTTCTGCTGTGTCGGCCAGCGAAGGCATGTGCGCAAGTTTGGTCGCCCCATGACAGTGCAGACAGTTTTTCTCAAGCACCGGCCGCACGCTGGCAAAACTTCCGGAGGGCGGCGCTGGCCGGGTCAGGGAGCAACTCGCGAGCATTCCCCCAGTCACTACCGCGCAACAAGTAACAAAAAATGAAAACGGCATCATGGTCATGCGACAAATCTCCCCGGATTCACCGACTCGGCAAACGATTTCCCCCAAATCACAGTTCCCCACGCAGCCCCGCAGCCATCAACCAGGCCTGTGTTCAAGGCAATTCCATTGACCGGAAGGCCTCCTTGAAGTAACGCGCCCATGAATCCACCCTCTCCCATCCATGCCCGCCACCATCATCTACACCCTCACCGACGAAGCCCCAGCCCTTGCCACCTTCTCCCTGCTCCCCATCGTGCAGGCGTTCACCAAGCCCGCTGGCATCAACGTCGAGACGCGTGATATTTCCGTGGCCGCCCGGATTCTTTCTCAGTTCAATGACATTCTTCCTGACGGCCAGAAGTCGGCGGATAACCTCGGTGAACTCGGCGCGCTCACGCTGAAGCCGGAGGCGAATATCATCAAACTGCCAAACATCAGCGCTTCGGTTCCCCAATTGAAGGAAGCCATCGCTGAGCTGCAAGGCAAAGGCTACCCGATTCCTAACTTCCCTGAAAACCCCACCACTGATGCGGAAAAGGACGCCAAGGCCCGCTACGCCAAGGTGCTCGGCTCTGCGGTGAATCCCGTCCTGCGCGAAGGCAACAGCGACCGCCGTGCCCCCAAAGCCGTCAAGGATTACGCCAAAGCCCACCCGCACAGCATGGGGAAATGGAGCGCAGATTCCAAGACCCGCGTCGCCACCATGGCCAAGGATGATTTCTTCTCCAACGAGAAATCCGTGACCGTCGCCGAGGCCACCGATGTCAAAATAGAACTCATCGCCAAAGACGGCACCACCACCGTCCTCAAAGCCAGCACCCCGTTGAAAGCAGGCGAAATCCTCGACGCCACCGTCATGCGCAAAGCCGCGCTCGTCAGCTTCCTGGAATCCCAGATGGCCAAGGCCAAAGCTGAAGGCGTGCTCTTCTCGCTGCACATGAAGGCCACCATGATGAAGGTTAGTGACCCCATCATTTTTGGCCATGCCGTGAAGGTTTTCTTCAAGGACCTCATCGCCAAACACAGCGCCACGCTCAAGGAACTCAACGTCGATTTCAATAACGGCTTTGGCGATCTCGTCGCAAAGTTAGATAAACTCCCCGCCGATAAAAAAGCGGAAATCGAAGCCGACATCCAGGCCGCCTTCGCCAACGGCCCGGCCCTGGCCATGGTCAACAGCGACAAGGGAATCTCTAACTTGCACGTCCCCAGCGACATCATTGTCGATGCCTCCATGCCCGCCATGATCCGCACGTCCGGCCAAATGTGGAACGCCGAAGGCAAAGCCCAGGACACCCTGGCCGTTCTTCCCGACAGCTCCTACGCGGGCATTTACACCTCCGTGTTAGACTTTTGCCGCGCCAACGGAGCACTTGATCCCAAGACCATGGGCAGCGTGCCGAACGTCGGCCTCATGGCCCAGGCCGCGGAAGAATACGGCTCGCATAACAAGACCTTCGAAATCCCCACTGCTGGCACTGTCCGCGTGACCGATGCCTTCGGCAAAATTTTATTCGAGCACGAAGTCGAGCCAGGCGACATCTGGCGCGCCTGCCAAGCCAAAGACGCCCCAATCCAAGACTGGGTGAAACTAGCCGTCAAACGCGCCCGACTCTCCAACACCCCCGCCATTTTCTGGCTGGATAATGCCCGCGCCCACGACGCCCAGATCATCGCCAAAGTCGAAAAGCACCTCAAGGATCACGACACCACCGGCCTTGACATCCGCATCCTCCCCCCCGCCCAAGCCTGCACCGCCACGCTGGAGCGCATCGCGAAGGGGCTCGATACCATTTCCGTCACCGGCAACGTCCTGCGCGATTACCTAACCGATCTCTTCCCGATCCTCGAAGTCGGCACCAGCGCCAAGATGCTCAGCATCGTTCCGCTGATGAATGGCGGTGGATTGTTTGAAACCGGTGCCGGCGGCAGCGCGCCCAAACACGTCGAACAATTCCTCCAGGAAAACTATCTCCGCTGGGACTCCCTAGGCGAATTCTTCGCCCTGGCCGCCAGCTTCGAACACCTGGCCGACACCGAGAACAACCCAGCAGCCAAAGTCCTGGCCGACACCCTCGACGCAGCCAACGGCAAGTTCCTCGAATTCGACCGCAGCCCCGGCCGCAAACTCGGCACCATCGACAACCGAGGCTCCCATTTCTACCTCGCCCTCTACTGGGCGCAAGCCCTGGCCGCCCAAACCACCGACAGCAAACTAGCCGCCATCTTCAAGCCCATCGCAGAGCAACTCACCGCCAACGAAGAAAAAATCGTCAGCGAACTTCTGGCCGTCCAAGGCAAACCCGTGGACATCGGCGGCTACTACCAACCCGACCCAGCCAAAGCAGACGCAGCCCTGCGGCCCAGTGCGACGCTGAATGCGGTGCTGGCGGGGATTTGACAGTCATGGCGGATGACAATCTCATCCCGCAACACGGTGGCTACCGGAACTTGAAAGATTTCATCGCAGCTTTTGAATCAGCTACTTTCGAAAATTGACAGAAAGCTGGGAAACCAGTAAACTGGGATATGAAAACTACACTGGAACTTCCAGACAATCTGATTCGAGCTATCAAGATCCGTGCCCTGAACGAGCGGCGCAAGCTGAAGGATACGGTGGCGGATTTGTTGATCAAAGGCCTTGGTGCCTCACAGGCAGAGACTGCGGATACTTCTCAACGCGTCAAATTGCCTCTCGTGAAATGTAAGCAGAGCGCATCATTGTCGCCGGAACGCGTGGCGGCCATCCTTCTGGAACAAGACGTGGAGTGGCATTCATGAAGCTGCCGGACACCAATCTGTGGCTGGCTCTCACCTTGTCAAAACACACTCATCACCAAGCGGCTGCGTCCTGGCTCGACGGGCAATCTTTGCAAGGCAGCATTGCCTTCTGTCGGTCTACTCAACAATCGTTTTTGAGACTGATGACAACCACAGGTGTTTTGGCGGTCTATGGAAATGAGGCACTTTCCAATGCCGCCGCTTGGAGTTGTTACGAGGCATTCATGACTGATGACCGCATCATTTTCCTGCCAGAGCCATCGGGGATTGATCTCATTTGGAAAAAGTTGGCAGCACGGAAATCTAGCTCCCCAAAGCTCTGGATGGATTCCTACCTGGCAGCATTCGCTATGGCTGGCGGTTTGGAACTGCTTACCATCGACAAGGCGTTCACACAATTTCCTGGTTTGGATGTCGAGGTGATCCAAGCAGTATAAAGTCTGTCGTTAACCCAAACCACCTCGCCTTCCAAACCCATCTCCGAGGCACTCCCCGCCAACGAAGAAAAATTTGTCAGCGAACTCCTATCCGTCCAAGACCAACCCGTGGACATCGACGGCTACTACCAACCAGACCCAACGCCACCCTCCGCTCCAGCGCGACACTGAATGCGGTGGTGGAGGGGATTTTTAGCCCGAAGTGGCGGACTGAGGGCGAGGCCGATTTTTGGTCGGGTTTGCGGCAGACGGGATCTGTCTACAAGGGGAGCTCGCGGACGTAGAGGTTTTTGAAATACAGGGTGTTGCCGTGGTTTTGGAGTTCCAGGAATGCTTCACGGGGGAGGGGCTCACCGGGTTTCCAGTAATTGTCCAGCGGGGCGTGGTCGATGATCAATTTCCCGTTGAGATGGATGGTGACAGTTTCGCCGACCATGCGGATGTGGAACGTGTTCCATTCGCCGATGGGATTGTCCGCTTTAACGATGGGGTCTTTGCCAGCACCCTTGTTGTTCCAGAGACCGCCGGAGCCTTTTTGATTGCCCACATTGAATTGCGCGGGGTTGGCGGGGTCCCAGATTTGCACCTGGGGGGTGGAGCGGAGGTAGATGCCGCTGTCTGCAGTGGCGGGGATTTTCCAGTCCACGTAGAAATCAAAATCCGCATACGGCTTTTCCGTGCAGAGGTTCTGGCCCTTGCCGTCGAAGACAAAAGTTCCGCCATCGATTTTCCAATGTTCGGCAGCCGAGGCATCGGCCACCTTGATGGCGGCGGCCAATTCGTCGGGCTTCATTTCTGCACGCTTGAAGGGATTGCCGTCGCCAACCATGCCCTTCCATCCGGTGAGGTCCTTGCCGTTGAAGATGGCTTTGAATCCAGCGGGAGGCTGATTGTCACCGCCGGTCTTGGGCTGTGCGGGGGGCATCGAGTAGTCGGCCACTTTCAGATTCTTGTAGGCCACGTAATCGCCATGGCCGCAGAAGGCGATGAATCCGGTGGTGCGTTTGGCGCCGGGGTGCTTGGCTTCGTCGTATTTCAATTTGGAGAGGAAGCAATCCGTGATCGTTTCGCCGTTGAGGATGACTTTGATGTGATCACCAATGCAAACGATGGTCTCGTGGTTCCATTCGCCCACAGGCTTGAGCACGTTCTTCTTCGACTGCGTGGAGGGCTGGATGTTGTAAACCGAACCGTGAAACTGCCACTCCTGAAGGCCGGCGTATTTGGGATCGCGGTCGTCCAGCGTTTGGATTTCCATGCCATCGTAGGCGGCATCGCCGGTGCCGGGATAGCGGAGGCCCACGCCATTGTTGGATCCGGCCTTGAGTTTGAAATCAAGATCGAGCACGAAGTCGCTGTATTCCTTTTCCGTATGGAGGAAGGCACCCTTGGGAGTGCAAACGATCGCGCCTTCTTCGACAGCGTAGCCTTCACCCACCCATCCCGCGAGGCTCTTGCCATCAAAGAGGGGAGTCCAGGCCGCCCCTTCGAGCATGGCAGTGGTTTTGGCAGCGGGAACAAGATCCGCACAGGCAAGGCCGGCGGTGGCGAGAAGGCAGGTAGTGAGCAGGTGTTTCATAGAATAATGGAATAGGATGTGACTCTAGCAGCCCCTTGGCCTGGATGGCAAGATTGAGCGTTAAATGAAACCCCTCGCATTCGCGGTGTCATTTCAGCCCTTCGGCAGGAACGCGGCCTGGATTTTCCGGGCATCCTCCAGCGCCTGCTCCACGGTATCCCCGAGCACCGTGAAATGGCCCATCTTGCGTTTGGGGAGCGCGCGGCGCTTGCCGTAGAGGTGAAGTTTGGCGCGAGGGTGCTGGAGGATCGGCGACCAATCCGGCGCGGTGGTTTCGTCGGGCCAGACTTCGCCAAGCAGATTGACCATAACGACGGGGGTGTGCTGGTGGGCGCTGCCCAGTTCCAGGCCAGCGACGGCGCGGAGTTGTTGTTCAAATTGATTGCAGTCGCAGGCGTCGATGGTGTGGTGGCCGGAGTTGTGCGGACGCGGGGCGATCTCGTTGACGAGGAGCCGGCCATCTTTGGTGACAAACAATTCCACGCCGAGCGTGCCCACATAGTTCAGGGCATCGGCCACACGCTTGGCGAGGGCCACGGCAGCTTGCGCCAGGGCGGGGGTGATGCGGGCGGGGGCGATGGTGAAATCGAGGATATGATTCCGGTGGATATTTTCACCGGGAGGATACGCGGCGAAATTTCCCTGCTGATCCCGGGCTCCGATAACGGAAATTTCCATGGCGAAATCCACCCACTTTTCAACCACGCCACGGGCGGCACCAAAGATGCTCCATACGTGATCGGGATCATCCCCGGCGGCCAGTTTGATCTGGCCCTTGCCATCGTAACCAAACGCTGCGGTCTTGAGCACGGAAGGAGTGCCGAGTTCGAGCATGGCCTGCGCCAAGCTGGCGGGAGAGTCCACGACACGGAATTCCGCAGGGGCGAGGCCGTGCTGCCGAAGGAAATTTTTCTCCCGCTCACGATGCTGCGTGGTTTCCAGTGCCAGCCGCGGGGGAAAGATCGGGCGGCGCTGTTCCACGGCCTGGAGGAAGGCTCCGGGGATGTTCTCAAACTCCATGGTCACTACGTCCACCTCCTCAATGAACCGGGCGGTGGCTTCGGGGTCAAAATAGGGGGCGTTGATTTCGACATCCGCCAACTGCCCGGCCGGACTCTGCGGCGGTTCATCCGTAAAAACTACCACTCGATAGCCGCAGCGTTTCGCCTCCCGCGTCAGCATGCGCCCGAGCTGACCACCGCCGATGACGCCAAGCGTTTGTCCCGGATTCAGCATGGGGGCAGTTCGCTTTGCGATTGCGCGACAGCGGCCTGCTGCGCGGCGCGAAAATCCTTCAGTTTGGCGGCCAGCTTTTCATCGCTCACCGCCAGTTGAGCCACGGCGAAGAGCGCGGCATTTTTGGCTCCCGCTACGCCGATGGCGAAAGTGGCGACAGGAATGCCCGCAGGCATTTGCACAATGCTGTAAAGCGAATCCACGCCACTGAGCGCCTTGCTCGCCACCGGCACGCCGAGGACCGGCAGTGTGGTGTAACTGGCGGTCATTCCCGGCAAATGCGCGGCTCCTCCTGCTCCGGCGATGATGCAGCGCAACCCGCGGCCCGCGGCCGATTTGGCATATTCCGCCATGACATCCGGCGTGCGATGCGCGCTGACCACCCTGGTCTCGTGGGTGACGCCGAAGTCTTTCAGAATGGCGGAGGCGTGCTGCATCGTCTCCCAATCCGAGATGCTTCCCATGATGATTCCGACGAGTGGTTGCATAGAAATGAAGCGGGTTAGGAGTCCATCGCCGCGAGATAACGTTCTGCTTCAATGGCTGCGGCGCAGCCCATGCCGGCAGCGGTGATAGCCTGCCGATAAACTTGGTCCGCCACATCCCCCGCCACAAAAACGCCCGGCACATTGGTGGCCGCGCCTTTCACCGGCTTGATATAACCCGCGGCATCCAGATCCACCTTGCCCTTGAAAATCTCTGTGTTCGGCAAATGGCCGATGGCGACAAAAACGCCGGTGCAATCGAGCGTACTTTCCTCGCCTGTTTCCGTGTTTTTAAGGCGCACTCCCGTCACGGTGTCCTTGCTGACGTCGAGAACTTCGGTGACGACGGAGTTCCAGATGGGTTTGATTTTCGGATTGGCCAGCGTGCGGTCGGCCATGACTTTGGAGGCCCGCAGGCTGTCGCGGCGGTGCACCAAGTAAACAATCGATCCAAAGCGGGTGAGGAAATTGGCCTCCTCGCAGGCGGTGTCGCCACCACCGACAACGACGAGCGGCTGATTGCGAAAGCGCGGGAATGCTCCGTCGCAGGTGGCGCAGAATGTCACCCCCTTGTTCTCCAGCAAATGTTCGCTTTCCAGACCGAGATGGCGGTGACCGGAACCGGTGGCGATGATGAGCGTCTTCGTTTCCATGGAAACTCCATCAACGGTGAGCGAAATTTTCCCATCGGCGAAATCGACCGCCTCCACGGTGCTGCCCATTTGCACCCGTGTGCCAAATTTCTCAGCCTGCTGCTGCATGCGCGTCATGAGTTCGAAACCATCAATGCCCTCAGGGAAGCCGGGGAAATTCTCCACGATGGTGGTGGTGGTGAGCAGCCCGCCCGGCATGGTGCCGGTGATTACCAGCGGCGCGAGATTGGCCCGCGCGGTGTAGAGGGCCGCTGTCCAGCCAGCGCAGCCGGATCCGATAATGACAACATTTTCCATGAATGAGAAGTGGGGTAAAATCCTCCCCTAGTCCGCATCGTTGGCAGCGTCAAGCCTTGGTCGCAGCCCCGGCCATCAGATACCCCAGCAGTCCCGCCAGCACGCTGCGCAGCTCCCTGCGCTCGACGATCCGATCCACCAGACCATGTTCCAGCATGAACTCCGCGGTCTGAAATCCGGGCGGCAGGTCCTGATGCGTCGTTTCCTTCACGACACGGGGCCCGGCAAAACCAATCATGCATTTCGGCTCCGCCAAAATAATGTCCCCCAGCGTGGCAAAACTGGCCGTCACGCCGCCGGTGGTCGGATGGCTGAGCACGGAAATAAACGGCAAGCCCGCCTGCTGGTGCCGCGCGAGCGCCCCACTGGTCTTGGCCATCTGCATGAGGCTGAGAATGCCCTCGTGCATCCGCGCCCCGCCGGAACTGGAAACGATGATGCAGGCACGGCGTTCAGCGGTGGCCGCCTCGATGGCCCGGGTGAGCCGCTCGCCCACCACACTGCCCATGCTGGCTCCGAGAAACCTAAAATCCATGATGCCCAGCGTGATCGGATGCCCATCCAACAATGCCCGGCCCGTGACCACGGCATCCGTCAGGCCGGTCAGTTCCCGGTATTGTGCGGCACGTTCGGTGTATTTTTTAAAGCCGAGGGCATTTACGGAGATGAGATCATCATCCATGGCCTCAAACGTTTCCGCATCCACCAGCAGCGCCACGCGGTCAGGCGCGGTCATGGTGAAATGGTGGTCGCATTTGGGGCAGACCCGCAGATTCTCGGCCAGTTCCAATTCATGGATCGTCGCCCCGCAACTGGGACACGCCTGCCACAACCCCTCGGGCATATCCGTCTTTTTCTGATCCTGAAAGTTATCCATCGACGGTTTCTTGAAGAAACTGTCTCCATTGTCCTTGAACTCCGGGAGATCGATGGTGGTCTGTCGTTTTCTGCTGCTCACAGGAATGTTTTAGAGCAAGGTTGGCCGGACCGCAAGACGCAAAAGCAGTCAGGTCCGGCAGAGAAATTGCTGCAATCTGCTCCTCCGCCTTGATCGAATCACGATTCCCTTGATTTCCGGTGGGTGCGGAGTCCATTCCCCCACCCACCAACCCCACGCTGCCCCCTCCTTTGGACACTCCCACCAACCCTTTCCGCGAAGAACTCGCCACCCGCCAACGTCCTGATCCCTGCACGGTGGTGATTTTTGGGGCATCGGGAGATTTAACGAGCCGGAAGCTGATTCCAGCCCTGTATAATCTGGCATCCGAGGGGGAACTTCCGCCGACACTGAAAGTGGTGGGATTTGCGAGACGGGAGAAGACCCATGAGAGCTTCCGTTCCGAATTGGAGGAAATGAACAAAAAAGTTTCCCGCTCAGGTCACAATGCACAACTTTGGGCCGCGTTCAGTCAGGGAGTTTATTATCACCAGAGTGAATTCGAGGATGCGGATGGATACGCGCGTCTGGCCGAGCGGCTGCGGAAGCTGGATGCGGAGGGTGCCGGGGGCAACAGGTTGTTCTATCTGGCTTCCGCGCCGGATCAGTTTGTGCCCATATTACAACAACTCCAGAAGGCCGGACTGAATCAGCCGACGGGACCTGGCAAATGGTCCCGCGTGGTGGTGGAGAAACCTTTCGGCACGGACCTCGCCACGGCGCAGCGACTCAATGGCGTGGTGAACGAGGTGTTCGATGAAAGTGACACCTATCGGATCGACCATTATCTCGGTAAGGAGACCGCGCAGAACATCATGGTGCTGCGGTTTGCGAACTCGATTTTTGAATCGATGTGGAACAACCGCTACATCGATCACGTGCAGATCACCTGCGCGGAGAACCTCGGCATGGAAGGCGGACGCGGCGGTTATTACGACAAGGCCGGCGCGCTGCGCGACATGGTCCAGAATCATTTGCTGCAACTGCTCAGCCTTGTGGCCATGGAGCCACCAACGGATCTCACAGCGGACGGGGTGCGCGACGAAAAAGTCAAGGTGCTGCGCTCGTTGCGCTCGTTTGCCGATGCCGCGGATGTCGGTCGCAATGTGGTGCGAGCCCAATACTCCGCCGGCACCGTGGACGGAAAGCCCGCCGTGGGCTACCGCAAGGAAGACCGCGTCAATCCGGACAGCCAGACGGAGGCCTACGTGGCGCTGCGCGTCATGGTGGACAACTGGCGCTGGGAGGGTGTGCCATTTTACATCCGCGTGGGCAAGCAACTGCCCAAAAAGAGCACGGAGATTTCCATTCACTTCAAAAAGCCTCCCAGCGTGCTGTTCAACAAACTCGCCGGTGGCGAGAATGCCAACATCCTCAGCATCCGCATCCAACCGGATGAAGGAATCGCCCTCCGCATGTACTCGAAAATGCCCGGGGCTTCGATGCGTCTGGAGCAGGTGAAAATGGATTTCCACTACAGTTCCAGTTTCGGCAAAGCCAGTCCGGAAGCCTACGAACGGCTGCTACTGGACGCCATGGCGGGCGACGCCACGCTCTTCGCCCGCCGGGATGAAGTGGAAAACGCCTGGAAATACATCGATCAAATTCATCGCGCCTGGCATGCCAGCGAGAACCCTCCTCCCATCTGCGAATACCCCGCCGGAACCTGGGGGCCGCAGGAATCCGATGAGCTTCTGGAACGCGATGGCCGGGCCTGGCGGCGGATCTGAGCGGATTTGCCTGAACGGCGGCCAGCCATTGAATCAGTTGCCTGATTCAGATTTAAGGCGCAGGGCCCCGTTGTCCAATACCAGGAGCTCGGCTGCGGCCTGCATTTCCTGGGGTGTCAGCGACTGGCACTTGAAAACGGTGGAGCCAAACTGCCCCGTCCCTTGAACTCCCTGGCAGAGGATTTCGATGGCCTTTTCGACGCTGGCGGCCGCCTTGAGTTGATCGACCCCGGCTGCCTGCGCAGCACCTGCGATCCTAGCAAGTGCCGCGGCATCGCGCGCGGCCTTGGGATTTGCCTTCGCCTGCCAGGCATTGTAGGAGACCTCCCCCTGCTTCCAGCCAAGCTGGCCGTTGGGTTTCTGGTGAATGTAACGCAGCACTCCGCCGACCTCCTCCTCGGTGAGTTGCGGCATGCCGAAAAGAGCCATGGCCCCCTTGGTGGCGCGCAGGTCCGCAAGAGATTTGCGAATGAACGCCGTGAGGTCTTTGATCTTCACCGCTTTATCTGAAGAGGGTGCCGCGCAGAGGCTGAGCACAGTCTCCGCATTCATGCGGTCCCGCCCTTCCTCAGTCAGCGCTCGGATATGATCCGGCAAGGAATCGAGATCCGGACGGCAGGCCAGATAGCCATCCGCGAAGGTAAGGTATTTCCGCATGCGTTGCATTTCATCCCGATTCATTTCCTGAATCTGGAATTCCATGGCCGCAGCACGGCCGGCGCCCGACATGCCGTGCTGCAGTGCCTCCGTGGCCTGCTCCACAGTGCGGACTTTGCGCGCTTCGGGGGCATCGAAGCCCCGTGCGAGATTGAAGGCATGGGCAATGGTGCGGGCCTGCGCCAGAGTGGCCAGCGGACTGTTGTCACTCGCCACCGGGGCATAGAATCCCTGCAGGAAAATATTTACAAATTCCTCGCCGCGCCGCACCTGAGCCGTGGCGGCGGTGCGGGACACATCGACGGGAACGTCCTCGCGCGGACCGGAACGCTGGGTGCCGCCGGCTTCGATCTGGGTGGTCATCATGCGGAGCATGCCACGCAGGGAATTCGTGGCGGCATTGGCGAACGCCTCCTGCGAGGCACTGGCATCCCGGATGGCGAACCCTTCGCAGGTCGGTGGCTCACCACCAAAACGAACTGCGAAGGAGGAGATAGTTTCCAGTCCGTTGGTCTTGCTGGCTTTGTTCAATTCCGCCTGCATGGCCGCATCGACCTTCACGGTCCAGAGGAAGGCCCCGGGTTGCTTGCGCAGGAAATCCGGCCAGAGCGCATTGGCGAGGGCGGAGGTTTTGGAGTCGGTTTTCTGCAGCAGACAGGCAGTGATGAGCGCGGGGTCCCCGATCACAAAATTCCGTTGATCAATGGCCACCACGCCGCAGGCATGCCCGTCCGGAGCGATGTACTGGAGCACTTGCAACGGTCCGACCGACTGGGGATTTTCCTCCTGAAGATTGGCCTCACTGATCCAGTCCGAGGCGTTGGCATCGCGCTGGGTGGTCAGGACCACCAGCCCGGGTTTGTCCGCATCCACCTGAATGGAGGTAAGGCGCTGAAGGCCTTCTATTTTGATGCCAAAATGTTTTTCAACATAGGCGCAATGGCGCTTGGGCATGGGCAGCCCGCGCTGCTGGGCCTGGTTAAGGTAGAAAATTTCGATCTGCGGAAATCCCAGCGAAAAAACGGTCGTGGCCCCGTCCCAGATAAACCGGGGCGCCACTTCGACGTGGGGTTTGCTGGTATCCACCGGGGTGTTGAGCAATTCCTGCCGCTGATTCTCAATCAGGCGGGGGTCTGCCTCGGGACCTTCCGGCGGGTGGTCCTTCTTGGGTTCGCTGCCGGATTTGGGAGTTCCTACGGACGAAAAAGTGCTCTCCATCCACCCAGACACACCCTGACCCCAATACCGGGCAGTTCCAGCCGCACACAGCAGGGCTGCCAGAAAAGTGTATTTTGCCGCTCTCAGCAGGTGATTTCCTGTGACTTTTTCCCGGTGGGCATTGCGCACCCGGCGCTTGGAAACCCCGCTCAATGGCTCATCCTTTGACTTCGCATCCATGGGGGCTGGAGCTTGCTGGTCCTCCTTCGGCAGCCAGGGTGGTGCTTCGAGCGGAGGAAAGGGTGCTTGAACAGCGGGTGTCTCGATAGGAAGCGGGGTAGGTTCT
The DNA here is from genome assembly GCA_943333275.1 of Akkermansia muciniphila. Lineage (GTDB taxonomy): Bacteria > Verrucomicrobiota > Verrucomicrobiia > Verrucomicrobiales > V1-33 > JAGNEJ01. Next base: position 3,847 of record CALQSQ010000034.1, on the reverse strand, counting down.
GCGGTCACAGTCGCTGCCGTCGATTCCGCCGGTAAAACTTCAAACTGCACGTCCTGCACACCCCGCTGCGGCGGCATCTCGACCATTGAGGAATGCGGAGGATGGGCAACTGCCAATGCAACCGGAGGGACGTGTGGAAGCGCGGGAGGGACCGGCATCGGTGGCGCCGGTTCCGGCTTGGAAAAAGCGGGCGGGGTGGGTGGGAGCACCAGGGCAACCGGCGATACCGCGGGGTCGAAGGGCTGGATGACCGTGGGAGTCCAAGCTGGCAGGATGGGAACTGCGACAAGAATGGGGGGGGCCTCCGATGGTGTGGTTGGGAGCACCGGGACAACCGTCAAAACCGGGGGTGCACCGGTCTGGACGACCGTGGGATTCCATGCTGGCGTGACCGGAGCATTTTGCACCGGGGCGGCGGGCAGGATGGGAGCAGCGAACGCATTGGGTGGTGCCTCTGCAGGTGGTGGGGAGGACAGCACGAGATTGCTCTGGTTTTTGTCCCCGCCAATCTCCTTCTGAGCAAATCCCGCCGGGGTCCCTGTGCGCGGTTTAAACCAAGCTGTTTCAGGCGGGATCGGCGGCAGACTTGCCTGCGGACTCAGGGCTCGTGGAGGCAAGGCGCCGGGCGCTGCGGGAGCTGGCGGGCTGGGCGGCGGCATCGTCCTTGTTGCGGAACTCGATTGCCAGGCCGGGACTGCGGCGACGGCCTTCGGCTGCACCGACCAACTGATATTTTGCGGCGCTGGAGCCACGGGATGAGGATGCTTAGGTGCCGGCGGCGGTGCTTTTTGCTGAGTTGGGATAAAACCGGCCCAATCCGGGGCGACCGCTGGAGTTGCATCCTGAAAGATCAGTTTTAAATTTCCCGCGTCAATGGCGTCCCCATGTTGGAGCCGAGCTTCATCCACCATCCGTCCATTTACCAGAACACCAACCCCCGAGCTGACATCCCGAATCACGAAAGCAAAATTTTCATTCAAAATCGCGAAGTGTCTGGGCGCCAACCCATACAGACTCGGAATCATGACATCATTCGCCTGATCAGCTCCAAATGTCACTGCATGCGACGGGATGTCGAAGGAGTGACCGGTGTGTGTGACGAGTTTTGCCATGCGGGTAGAAAATCAGATGAAATTAACAATACTACTAACAGGAACGCGGTCAATTGCTGAATTATGGAAATTATCATTTTTAACAACAAGAGTGATTTCGAAGCCCATGATGAGCCCAAACGCCTGGACTTTGCGCCTTGGGTGACCAAGTTCAGACCCAATCCCAGTCCTGAGCTTAAGCCGAGGGAATTTCGTTCAACGTGTAATACACCTTAGAATGCAGCAACGGCACGCCGTCTTTGTCCGTCACTCCAGGAAGATCAATCGCATGCACATGCCCCTTGGTGAGCGGGGTGAGGCGCAGGCGGACAGTCAGGCCATCGGCGCTGACCTCGGCGGATTTTACTGCGGGCAGGACTTTGTCCACTTCTGGGCTGCCGTAGCTGCTTTGGAAAATGTAGGTCCAGGCTTCGCATTGGTAGCTGGCGGGGTTGGCAGCCTTGGTGGCATCGACCGGAGCGGTGAAGGCTACTTCGAAGCCATCGTTTTTGGCTCGGATGTTCTGGATTTCAAAAGGAACCTGGCCGGACCAGCGCACGCGTTCCAAAGTGAAGGGATTGCCACCCCGGCTGCCCCATCCGCGATCAGCCCCACCCAGATAGAGTGTGCCATCCTTCGTTTCCAGCATCGGAATGATCCCGCATCGGAAGCCTTCGCGGAACACGATGCAGCCACCCTGCCAGACGCCATTCACCTTTTCCATCGGGCAGCGGCAAATATTGGAAAAACCCTGATCCGCCACAAAGGCCTGTCCGGCAAAAGGACCAAATTTCCCCCCGCTGATGTCCTCAAAGAGGCCGGAAGACGACTGCCCCACCCGTCCATGCGGAAGCATGATGGCAGGAGGAACCAGCTGCGGAACCTTTGTGCGCTCCACCACCATGCGGCTGCCGCTTTGCGCGGGCGGAGGCGTGCCTCCCATAGTGGCCTTGGCCGCAGGGGTTTCGTACCATTTGTTCCCGCCATCATGGCCTTGGAACGAGCCTGGCTTCAAACATTTCAACGAACTGGATCCATTCCAAGGTCCCTGATTGTCGGTGAAGAAACATTCTCCGAACAAGAATCCGATGCCCCCCGGACTACGCACACCCCCGCATGTTGGAATCGCCTTGCCTTCAGGGCTGATCCGCAAACACCAACCGCGCCAATCGATCTCACTGCTGAAAGACCCCGTCAGACACAAGACCGTCCAGAGATTTCCCTCGGGATCGAATTTTGATCCGAAGTTGTACTCGTGGTAATCCCCGCTCTGGCCCCATCCATCAAAGAATGTTTCATAAACATCGCAGCGTCCGTCACCATCCGTGTCCTTGGTTTTGGTAACCTCGGGACGCTGGGTCACGTAAAGAAAGCCGTCCTTGGCATTGTAGGCCAAGCCCAGGATTTCATGCATGCCGGAACCATATTTTGTGAATTTCATCTGGCTGAGATCCTCTGCACCGGGATTCGTCACCGCGTAAATATCCCCGCGCCGCGTCCCCACCATCAGCTGCCCATCCGGCATCATTTCCAGGGCACTCACCTCCAACGCCACTCCCGCCGGAATCGGCAAGGGAACACTGGGATAAAAATCCGCCTCCTTGGGCGCGGCCGCACTCCGTCCGGAAAGGACCACACTCGCTACACAGATCAGAATAAAATAAGGGAAATTCATGCGCCCGGAGCGTGGAACCAACCACCGTTTTCAGCAACGATCTCCCGTTCCGTGTTCTAGTAGCCTAGCGTAGAGGGCCAGATCACCAGCCCACGTCCAACCGACCACCCCCAAAGAAATGCCAGCCCTCGTTGCCGCAACTGCGGAAAATCCCTCCTTCCGATATCTACTCAGGATGGACCCTCCGAATGCTTAAAGTGTCGGGCGCGAGGAATTTTGAAATCGTTCGCTCGCCATGGTGCGGGAAACTCAGGGAACAGGACGTGGCAGCCTTTTGGTGTTGCGAGATTGGCAGCAGGGGGCTGGGTAAGCTCGCTCGTCCCAAATCATTTTGATTACTGCCAGATTAATCCACAGAATCATGAAAGAATCGTCAGGCCATTCTTGTTACAAACCACCTGCCACCTTCACTAAGGCGGGGAATTAATCCGTCATGAGAATCGCACAACCGGTGGATGGTCTTCGAAGGGATCGTTTTCCAATATGGGCTTCGCTGCCGACCACCACAATCCAAACTGTGCAATGAAGATCGCAATTTATTGGGGGAGAATCAGGGCGGCCATCACCATCGGTGCCTTCATCGTATTAGTAATGAACCTTCTCTTCTTTTATGTTGCGAGTGACTCGGGTTGGAGGGAGATCGCACGCGAGTTCCCTGCGAATCCTCAGCAAGTTGAGGCGGTAAATTCAAGAGGCCGGCCGCTTGCCGATTTTTCAATCGGCAATTACAGGGGGAGAAATATAGCGAAAGGCCTGATCGCTGATGGATATTTAATTTACAATCAAGGTTTTGGGCCTTTCGGGGTAAAAATCTGGCTTCCTCCTTTGGCAATACCGTTGAACCGTATTTCCAAGAGTGCTCATGAGGAAGGGTATTCGATCCGAGCAGCGAACGGTTCTCAAATACCCTGCGATCCGGGTTTGCCACTCAACCTAGGGCGTGTTAACACTATCTGAGAATATCGACGATCAAAGCGAAGTGGAGAAAGCCCATGAAGAGAGCGTCCAGTTTATCGAAGCGGGAGAATAATCTCCGAAAGCCTTTGAGCCTGCGAAAGAGCCGCTCCACCTCATTGCGTTT
>CALQSQ010000033.1 GCA_943333275.1 Akkermansia muciniphila | reverse complement strand
CGCAGGCAATCCTTTACTCCGCCCCAAATTGTTTGAAGATCATGTTGTGGCATGATTTGGTCTATGGTTGAGGGTTGGATTAGAGGAGGGTGGGGATGCCTGGTGCGGGTGTGGTCGGGGTGGTGGGGAGGGAGGTTTGGGTTTGGGCGAGTTGGTCTGAGAGGAACATGGTAGTGAAAAGTGCGAACGGTAAAAAGTGAGGAAATTTTAAAAACTCTTCTTGGTTTTCAATGGAGTCGAGTGAGTCAATCTGGCGGCAATTTGAGTGGTCGGTTGCAGCGTGATGGTCGGGTTGGTGCTTAATGGTGGGGCTTTCTGTGCTGAAGTGAGAGGGGTTGTTGGGCTGAGGTCATGCGAAGAGGATGCGGCTGCGATTTGGCAATAGAAACGAAGTAGCAAAATTGTAACGCAGAGCCAAGAAGTTTTTTAAAATTGAGATGAAATAAATATTCAAATCTCCGCTTGCTTGGCACGACAACAACTTTCTTCGGTTCAAACGCACAAGCGCTGGATTCGGCCAAAATGGCTGCTCCTAGGAGATCGTAAAAAATTTACCTATGCGGGGATCAGGTTTGCGCGATGAGCGATTAAGCCGTCTCATGCACCTACTCATCCCATTCATAAGTGGCCACCGCCATTTCCGCCTGACGGATCAACTTGTCGGCGTTGCGTCGGATGCGCCGGGTCAGGAGGATGGCGATCTCCTTCAGGATGGCCACGCCTGCGGAGGGGTATTCGGTGAAGAATTTTTCCAGATCATCGCGCGAGATGAACCAGACGCGGGCGGTGTGCTGAACCTTGACGGTGGCGCTCGCCTTGAGGGGATCGAGTGCGTTCATTTCTCCGACGCATTCGCCGGCCTTGATGGTGCCCATGGCGACAGTACTGACGGGGGAGTGGCAGGTCACGGTGAGAACTCCGGAGAGCAGGACAAAAAGCGAATCCATGTGTGAGCCCTGTTCCACCAGCACCGCATTGGGGACCAGGGAGCGGGTCTTGCCTGCGGCAAACAAAAGGGCCCGGTGTTCCGGATCCAGCACTCGAAAGATCCCGGCAGATTCGAGGGACTCAGGTAGATCGGTGGGTGAAGAACTCATGGGTCAGCGTCCAACTCCCGCCTCGGAAAGGCAAGCAAAACTTCAGTGCCAATTCCCTCGACAAACCGTGGCCACCATGGCAGTAATCGCGCCACCTCAACACCACTCCATCCAGGCACATGCAGGCACATCTCATCTTTCAGAAAATCTCCCCCGGTCTCGGACGCGGCATCATTCAATGGATGCGCGAACAGGAAAAGGAAGTTTACAAGGCCGCCGTCCAGACGCTGGCACAGCACCGCAAGGTCCGCCCTGTTTATATCACCCAGAAGCACCGCGACCAGCAGACCGAGTTCCTGTTGGAGAGCATGAAAATGAAACTTACCGAAGGCGTGGGCGAGAATGTGCTCCAGGTTTGGCTCATGAAAGGCAAGCCCGCCATGCTCGCGGATTTCCTCGATGCGCTGGGAATTCCCCATGATGGCAAGGGCGGCGTGGAGGGCGACCTTCCGGAATCGCTTGATGCCGACAAAGTGGCTGCGGGTGCGGAGACGCTGCTCTCCAAATACCCCGCCGAGGAAGTTTTTGTTTATCTCTCCCTCTTCCAACTGCAGCGCCCCGGCGGCTGGCCGGAAATCGCCGCCGCCATTGAGAAATGCGCCCTGCCCGCCACGGCGGGTTCCGCCTCCTAGGCTCCCGCCATGGTCTTGACGCGACGCCAGGCGCTGTTGGTGTTGAACCAGCTTCCGAAAGTGGGTCCCGTCAAAATCCGGCGGCTGCTGGAGTGTTTCGAAACCCCGGAAGCCATCCTTGCAGCCTCCGTGAATGAACTGCGGCAGGTCCAGGGGATCAGCGAGGCATCAGCCAAGCTGGTGAACGAATGGCAGAACCATACCGATGTCACGCAGGAGGAGCGCCGCATCCGGGAACTCGGCGTGCATTTCATCACCGCCGAGGATGAACTCTATCCCGACACCCTGCGGGAAATTTACGATCCCCCGCTCGTCCTCTACGTTTGGGGCCAGCTCGAAATGCGCGATCGCCTGGCCGTTGGCGTCGTCGGCAGCCGGCGATGCACGCACTACGGCAGCCAGAGCGCGAAGAAGCTCTCCTATCAACTGGCGGGCGCTGGCGTCACGGTTCTCAGCGGCCTCGCGCGGGGTATCGACACTGCTGCGCATGAAGGGGCCATCGCCGCCAAAGGACGAACCATCGCCGTCATCGGTTCGGGACTTGGGCAACTGTATCCACCGGAGAACCAGGCCCTCGCGGAGAAAATCGCCGCCGGCCATGGCGCGGTGGTTTCTGAATTTCCCATCGATCAACATCCCGACAAACAAACCTTCCCCATGCGCAACCGCATCGTCAGCGGCTGGAGCAGCGGCATCCTCGTCATCGAAGCCCCCGCCTGGAGCGGAGCGCTCATCACCGCCAACATGGCCGCCGAGCAGGGCCGCAGCGTTTATGCCGTGCCCGGTCCCATCGACAAACCCACCCACGTCGGCTGCCACAAGCTCATTCAAAATGGCGCACGGCTCGTCATCAGCGCCCAGGATGTGCTGGATGATCTAGGAAATTTATTTCCCTCCGAAGCCGGCCCCGCACCCGGTTCGCCCAGCCTCTATCCCATCGATTCGCTCAGCCCCGAGGAACAATCTGTCTATGCCTGCATCGGCAGCGCCGAGACCCACGTCGAAGCCATCCTCACCGCCTGCGATCTCCCCACGCCCACCGTCTCCGCCTCCCTCATGCGCCTGGAGTTAAAAAAGATCATCAAGCAACTCCCGGGCCGGCACTACGCGCGGCTGTGATGGGGAAATCCACGAACGCACGGTGCGTGCCGGATGCATCGTTGACCAGCATATCCCGTTGTTTCCAATAACCTTTCGACAAACAACCCGCCATGCTTGAACGACGCTGATGAAAACTCTTCTGACGACATTGCTGATCTTGATACCCGTCGGAACCACACTCAAAGCCGGAGAGCATTTCGAGGCGAAGGGGCCATCCGCCCCGGTCAGGATGGAGTCGCACCAGCAGAGGGTGGTGGAGGTGCAGTTCGATCTTCTGCCCACATCGATGCGATTCAATGCACCCTCCTACCCGTGCATGGTCACGGAAAATGGGATTCAATACAGCAATGGATTTGCGGAGACCTATGATCCGAGGCTTGATCCGAATGCGAAGGAGACGTCGTTTGAGCCCGGCTTCGATGATGACAATCTCTACTCCCGCATGTGGATTGAGAGCCAGAATGAGGCGCGCATTGTCGTGCGGGTCCGCGGGGCTCTGGTGTCCGACGAAGGGAAACGCATTGCCCACGCAGATATTCCCAGTGGGTCCCCGCATGGCAAGGGCGACTGGGTGGATGAGTGGTATTACATCTACCCGGACGGTGTGCATACGCGGCATGTGAAAATTTACACCGGCCTCGCGGCACGCAGCGTCCCGTTTGGTTCCGACCGCGAACCTCCGCGCGTCATCCATGAATTCATGGAAGCCATGGTCCTGGGAACGGACGGGCATAGGCCGCAGGATGACATCGAAAATGAGGGCGTCACGCTCATCCGGACGGTCGGGGATTATTCGGAGGACATTATCGCGGAAGGAAAGGTGAAGACCTTCGCGTTTACACCTTATCCGAAGGACTACGGCGAATTCTCCAGCGCCAACATCATGGTGGTGAATTTAAAATCGCGTTACAGGCCGTTCACGATTGCCCTGCCGCATGGTGTCAGAACCCAGCCTTACAAACGCGATGATCCGAAGGTGGAAGGATACCAGATCTGGGGGCCCGGCGAGCATCGGAGCTACACCGTGCCCTTCGGCCACCTGATCAACCACGGGCACTACCGCAAGACCGAGAAGACGATCGAGCAGATTTATTTGTCAGGAATGATTGATTCGCAGGATCCCAGGAAGGAACTGGTGCCGCTGTCGTGGTCATGGATCACGCCCCCGAAGGTCTCGTTCGAGAAAGAACATCCTAGCTATGACATCGATTACTACGATCCGGCGCAGAAGGCTTACATTCTGGATTGGAAGCGTGATCACCAGGAACACGAGGTGGAATTTGATCTGCTTGCCGATGAGGATTACTACGGCGTGGCCTCCACAATTGTGAATCCTGCCTTCGTCGTGAAGGGCTGGGGCAAGCAACCCGTTGACGTGGCGATTGATGATAAAATTCTTCCGCCGGGCAAGGACGTTCGTGTCGGATATGAATCCACCAAGGTGGGTACGGATTTGATCGTCTGGCTCAAACTTGAGTCAAAGGAGCCCGTCAATATTTCCCTCCGCAAGGGGAAGCGATGACGGGGGCGGCATGAGGCCGCCATTGCTCCGGTGGATGGAATCGCGTTACCGTCTCGGCGCGTCCGTCTGATTCACGATGGCATCCAGTGTGTGATCGATTTGCTGGCCGCTGATGGCGAGTTCCGGGGCGAGTTGGACGCGGTGGCGGAGGACGGGGCGGACGGCGGATTTGATGTCGTCGGGGATGACGTAGTTGCGGCCCTGGAGGAGGGCGTAGGCTTTGGCGACGCGGACGAGGGAGATGGCGCCGCGGGTGCCGGCGCCGAGGCTGATGCCTTTCATTTCGCGCGTGGCGCGGACGAGTCGGACGGCATAGGCGATGACTTCGGGGACGGCCTGGACGCTGGCGCAGAGTTCCTGGGCCTGCATGATCTCTGCGGGGGTGCAGAGGATCTGGATGCCGCCGGTGGAGAGGCCGGTGCCGGCGCGACCGGAGGAGACGGCGGCGACGATTTGTTCCTCCTCCTGCATGCCGGGATAGCCGATTTGGATTTTCATGAGGAAGCGGTCGAGCTGGGCCTCGGGCAGGGGGTAGGTGCCTTCCTGTTCAATGGGGTTCTGGGTGGCGAGGACCATGAAGGGGCTGGGGAGCGGGAGGGATTCGCCATCAATGGTGACCTGCTGTTCCTGCATGGCTTCGAGCAGCGCGCTCTGCGTCTTGGCGGGGGCGCGGTTGATTTCATCCGCGAGGACGAAGTGGGCGAAGATGGGGCCGTGGCGGAGGCGGAAGGCCTGCTGGCCCATGTCATAGAGGGAGTGGCCCATGACATCGGAGGGCATGAGGTCGGGAGTGAACTGGATGCGTTTGAAACTGCCGCCGATGGTGCGCGCGAGGGCGATGACGGCGTGGGTCTTGCCCAGTCCCGGAAGGCCTTCGATGAGGACGTGGCCACCGGCCAGGAGCGCGGCGAGGATCTGATCCATGACGGCGGTCTGCCCGAGAAAGACACTGGCGACCTCGTTGCGGATGCGTTGCAGGAGGTGGCCGGCGTCGGCGTGGGGATCGGGGGCGTAAGTTTGGATGGCGGGCGGGGCGTCGAGGGAGTCACTCATAGGGATTGATGGATGGTTTGGAGGTCACGGAGAAGGGTGAGGAAATAGCGGCTGTCCTGGGTGGCGGGGACGTTCCAGGCGGCGGCCACGCGTTCGTAGGGGAGCTGGGTGAGGTTCGCAATATGTTCGAGCAGGCGGTCCTCGGGTCCGTCGCTGATGCCCTGGTGCCGGGCCTGCAGCTTGCGCTGGATGGCGTGGCGCATGGCTTGGAGGAGGTCGGCGGAGCGTTTCCTGCCCCAGAGGAAATTTCCGGTCATGCGGAGGTGATCGGCAAACTGACGTTCGGTGTTGGCATGGTTGGCGAGGAGCGGGCCGAAGCGGGGGAAATTTTTCCAAAGCCAGGCGAGAATGAGGACGCCGAGGGCGATGAGGGGCATCCAGAATTTTTCCCAAAGCATGCCGTAGAACGAGACATGATTGTTGAGCATGAAACGCACCGCATGCTGCTGCCTTTCTGTGCCGAGCCCGATGAGGGCGACGAGGATTTTGGCATGATCGGCATCCTTAAGATAACGATTTCGAAACGGAATGGCGTCGCTGATGACGGTCAGGCGTCCGCCGGATCTCAAGGGCAGGCTCAGCAGCGGGCTTGCATCGCGAGTTCCCGCGAGGACATCCGGCTGGCCTGTGACGGTGGTCGCGCGGATGGAGAGATTGCCCGGGGAGGCCATTTCATAAGTCTCGCCATCAATGGCCACGCTGACGTTGTTGGTTGCGGCGGTTTTGAAGAGGAAACCCTGTTTCGTGACCCCCAGACCGTATTTCTTTAGAGCGGGATGCACTTCAATCTCCTGGGCGTTCGAGAAAATGTCATTGAGATTCATTTCCCAGTCATCGCGCCAGGATTCGGAACCGCTCAGGAAAAGGATCAGGTGCCCGCCTTCATTTTCGACCCACTCCAGCGCCCGCTGCCCGGTGGCCTGGTTGCTGGTGGAATCGGCATTGATGATGAGCGTGCCGCCGTAGGGGAGTTCGTTGAGAGAAGCGAGTTTGCGGGTATCCGCCCCCAGGGACTCGAGCAGGCGTTCGGCGGCGAGGAACGGCTGGGTGCGCGCGATGCCTTGGAACCCAACTTCTCTCGATTCCTGATGGCTGGGGCGCGGTTTGCATGAGGAAACCAGCAGGCTCGCGAGGAGGGGGGCGCCGCGCAGGCACCATTTCAAGAAAGTCTGAGGGTGGGGGAGACTCATTTCTTAAAAGGCCATTGTTGCACGAGAAGCTCCATCTCCCCGGTGGCGGGGTTGGTGGCTCCGTAGGTGTGGCTCATCCAGGTTCGGGTGAGGAATTGGAAATAGCTGGTCTGTCCGGCATCCGGAAGCTGGGTGGCGTGGCGCAGGCAGTCGCCCTCGGTGTCGCTTTCTCGAATGGGCAGTCCGCCGCGATGCATCATCCAGTTCAGGCTGCCTGCGTAGAGCAGTCGCATGGCTGCATGGATGTTGCCCTGCTGCCAGAAGGCCCAGGCGGAGGAAGGGATGTCCGCTGGCAGGGCCTCGGGTGAAACTTCCAGGCCCATGACGGTCCTGGCGGATTCCGGCACGGTGGGTTTCGAGGTTTCCCGGGTTCCGACGAAATGGTGGCCGTAACGATAGATGAGCCAGACGATCAACGCGATGAAAGCAACGACGAGGAGGACAGCAAGCACGTCGGTTACCCAGCCCAGTCCATCCGGCCAGTGCCAGTTCCATGAACTGTCCGAAGTGTCGGGTTTCGAAGTCGTGACATCATCATAAACGGTGTATTCCTCCGAATGGATTTCGAATTCGGGCTGTGCCATGATTTCCGTGAGCCTCTCCTCGGTTGTCTCCGGATCCAATTCGAGAGCGGCGGGCGCGTTCGAAATGGAGAGCCCCCAGACCAGGAGGGCGCCCACCATCAGTCCCACTTTAAACTGCTGCTGGAGGCGGGTGGCCAGGCCGCGGAACGTGACCTCGATGTCCCATCCCTCCAGATGGGAACGGCTGTTGAGATACATGCCGAATCCAGCCCCCACATAGAACATTTCCGTGAGGGTCACCGACACCATGTAAAGGAAAGCGGCGTAGCGCAGGAAGGCCGGGGTCCACGGCGTGGAGCGGCGGGAGGTAAACAGTTCGAGGAGCCAGTTGCGTGAATCGTTCTCCGAGGTGTCGATGATCACCGAATGCAGCATCATGTTCAGCCCCACAGCGCAGAGTACGGAAATGCCAAACCATCCCAAGGTCACCCAGGTGATCGTGGAGTCGCCCTGCAGCAGCAGCGTGCGGACCCGACGGCGATAGGCCGACAGCGTGCCTCCCTCCAGAAACTTCACAGGCATGGCGATGGCGCGATGCGGTGCCAGACGGCCGATGGTTAGGAAATAAAGATTGCCGCGCAGGAGCAGGGCGGGTGCGGCGCGGAGGAGTTCCCGCAGGCTGGTTTCCTGGCCAAATAATTTCCGGCCCAGCGTGTGCAGGGGGATTCTGTCGTAGACTGGTTTGAGCCACCAGACGGCGAACAGGAGCCAGCCTGGATACCGCCAGAGCACTGCGGCCAGAACGGCCCAGAGCGGGAGCATGACGCAGAGCCACTGTGCCATCAGGCGGGGCAGCAGGTTGCGGACCATGGCGAGACCCAGGTCCTGGCTTTCCCATCCGGTGCGCGGTCGCAGGCGGGCCGTTACCTCATGGATCATCGATCCGGCTCCTTTCCATGCCCCGGCCCACCAGCAGAAAATACAGCGCCCACACCACCCACATGAGAACACCAAAGGCATAGCGCACGTCGTCGCTCAGATCGCGCTGTGACGACCAGAAGCCCTCAACCATGGCCGCCAGAAACAACATGCCCGCGCCGCCCAGAAGGATCGGCAGCGCCCGCCGGCCAGCCAGCATGATGGCCCGGCCGCGGGGATTTCTGCCTGGGAAAAGAACCCCGAGGCCCAGTCGCATGCCGGCCACGCCGCAGACGATCAAGCCCAGCAGTTCAAAGGACGAATGTCCGATGGCAAAACGCCAGATGTTATCTGCGTGCCCGGTGTAGTGGATGTAACCAAACATGGCTCCCAGGATCAGCCCCTGCGTGATCAGAGCGTAGACCGCCCCCACCGTGAAGAGCATCCCCATGCCAAACATCGTTAGGCCGATGCCGATGTTATGCTGAACATAATAGGCGAACATCATGAAGTGAATTCCCATCTCCCCATATTCCTTTTTAAAGGGAGCGGTCGGCTGGGCTCCCGCCCCGTGCATTTGATCCAGCATGGTCAGTTCGGCTGGACCGAGGAGCGAGAAAATCCAGTGCGGCGCATAATAGGCCGCCGCGATCATCGCGCAGAAGGGTCCGAAGAAGAGCACGAAAGCCAGGGCGAACAGCCGCCATTCCTCGCGGATGGCCTGAGGAAAGGTCTGGCTGACGAGTTGAATGACGCGCTGCCCGCTGCGTCCGGCCCTGCGGTGCAGCTGATGGTAACAGCGGACCACGAGTTGATTCAGCCGGTCGCAAAGCTTGCGGCCATACATCCGATGCTGCGCCAGGGAGAGGTCATGGCACGACTGGCGAAACAATCCCGGCAACCTCGCGGCCTCGCTGCCGGCCTGGTTTTTTTCCAACTGCTTCAGGAGAATCTCCAGTTCATCCCAGCGTTCGTGGCTGATTTCCTCAAAGGTGGATTTTTTCATGGCGCGGAATCGCGCAGCCACAGGGCCATGCGCAGGAGTTGGATGACGCCGGCATGACCCGACGTTCCGGTGAGGGGTTTGAGATGATCCGCCAGTTCCGTTTTACGGCCTTCCGACCACAAGCCCGCCCGCTCCAGAAACAGGAGAATGGCCTGCTGTTCCTCGCGGCTGAGCGCCACCGCGGGTGGCAGCGGGGTGATCTGGTTTTGCGCGGCATTCAAGACCGGCAGCGCGGCCTCGACCGTTTTGCCGGAATAAATGACGACGGTATCCGCCAGCAGGTCACCCATGCGCTGGAATTTTTTGGTAAACAGTGCCGTGCCCAGCCCCACGAGGGCCAGGGGAAACAGCGATTGCGGGCCAATGGATAACCATGGCAGCCCGTCTACACTGCGCAGCAGGTTGCGCAGGATGGCCGCCGGCCAGCTCAGCGGCACGCCCGACGTGCGCACCACACTCAGGCCCATGGCCCGCTTGCCCGGAGTCCGTCCCCAGACCTTCTCGCAAATCACGTAATAGCCCCATTCGATGACGAACAACAGCAGCAGAAACATGCCAATCCCAAATTCCCCCGTTTCAATGCCCAGAAAAGAAATCCCCAGCGAACCGATCAGCATCACCACCACCACGATCACCCAGCGCAGGAGCAGGTCGATGGCATAGGCGAAGCCCCGGGGAATGGGTCCGGCGGGCCGGAGGTAGATATCCACCCCCTCCGCGACCTCCACAGTTTGCATGGTATCAAGTTTTGGCTCCGCACGCATCGGTGGTTTCTTAGCGGGGTTCCCACATCCTGACAAGTGGAGGATTTATGGGCATGGAAGATTGGACAGGGGGGTGTGGCGGAGGGCTGCTCTGCCAATGAACATGGCACCAGAATCACGGCTGATGAAGGTGGGTAATGATCAGCCACGCATATTTGTGGGAGGAATCGTTTTGTGGAGGAATGGATTGTTACAAGAATGGAAACCTATGCAATTTTCCATCCGGCTGCTCGCCTGCCTTTTCCTGTGCCTGCCATCCGCAGGCTGGACGCAATCTCTGCGCGTCGCCATCGTATCGGATGGAGAGTCGGCAGCCTGGCGGGGGTTTTTGAAACGTCCTGAGGTGAAGGTCGGGGAGGTTGCGGATGCGGAGGTGCTGCTGGTGGTCGGAGGCAGGGAAATCAAACCGGGGAAGGGAGTTGGGATGGTGCGGCTGGAGGACCTGACACCACGCGGGGACGCAAAAATTTGGGAGGGGACGATTCCGCTTTTCTTCACTCCGCCGGGCCGAGAGCATGGAATCACGCAGGGAATTTCCAATTACGAGGTTCCAGGTTCTGTGGTGTGGAACAAGGAACTGGATCCCGCCGCGAGGGTATTGGCAACCACGTGGACACCGCATCAGAAAAAGCTTAGGGACGGCGAACCGCAGCCGTACGTTTATGGGGTTTCGCCCGTGCTCTGGACGCTGGAAATCGATGGTCAGCGGACGGTGGGCTGTGCGGTGGAGGGCGGGAAATCGTCGGAAAATCCGGCCTTTCGCTGCATGCTGATGCGGGCGCTGGCGTGGGCGGCGCAGCGCGAGAAATTGGACGCGTGGTGCACGCCCCAGGAACGCGAGGCACTCCGGTATCCCCTGGGCGGTCCGCTCCGTCCCATGGAGGCCGTGCAACAACTCACGGTGCATCCCGATTTCGTGGCGGAACTGGTCGCTGCCGAGCCTCTCATTTCGAAGCCCATCAATATTGATTGGGATGAAAAAGGCCGCCTCTGGGTGGTGGAATCGGTGGAGTATCCGGAAGGTCGCAAAGGCGGCGGTCCGGAATCCATGTTCAGTGTGTGGCAGCGGGAAACAGCCTTGGAGAAGCCCTCAGCGGTGCTCCGCCCCGGGCGCGACACCATTTCCCGGCTTGAAGATTCGGATGGCGATGGACGCATGGATGTGAAGCATGTTTTTGCCGATGATCTTGATCTGGTGACCAGTTTCTGTTTTTACAAGGATGGAGTGATTGCCGCGCAGCCTCCGCAGATTCTGTGGCTGAGGGATACCAATGGGGACGGCAGGGAGGACAAGCGTGAGGTGCTCTACAAGGGACTCGGCACGATGGACACGCATGCCGTGATTAATAATCTGCGCTGGGGACTGGATGGCTGGATTTACGCCACACATGGATACTCGGCCTCGCCCAAGGTGACTTCCGGCGATGGTGCGCGTGATTATGGTGCGGTGAATTCAGGCATCGTCAGGTTTCGTCCGGATGGGTCGGCCTTTGAAATGGTGAGTGCCAAGGGTGGGAACTGCTGGGGCGTGGACATCACCAGCGATGGGGAATTGTTTTTCACCCAGCCGACCTCCGGCGATCTGCTGATGCATGTGCCGGTGAGCGATGCCTTCATGGCCGAGGGCGGAATGGGCCGCGAGCCCTCGTGGAAAGTGCTGATTCACCTGCGTCCCGTCAAGCCGCTCATGACCTGGGAGGAAATCGCCGAGATTCAGTGCAATGACGTGACAGGTTCCTTCACGGCGGCCTGTGGCTGCACAATCTATGAGGGGGGATCGTGGCCAGAGGCGTGGACGCGCGGGTATTTCACGTGCGAACCGACGGTGCATATCGTGCACCATGAAACCATCACGCCCGAAGCTGCGAGTTTTACTGCCGCCAAGGCGCGCGATGAGGAATTCACGGCCACGCGCGACCCGTGGCATCGGCCCATCGACACGCGTATGGGGCCCGACGGAAATATTTACGTCACCGACTTCTACAACCAGGCCATCCTCCATAACGATCCGCGGGGACCGATTCATTTATGGAACAACCAGGCTGCACGTCCCGACCGCGATCACTTTTTTGGCCGGCTGATCCGACTGAAACACCGTGAGTCGAGAGCCTTGCCGCCGGTGGATTTGTCCTCGCTGGATGGCCGCATCATCGCCCTGCAGCATCCCAACCGCGCCGTGAGATTTCGCGCCCAGCGGTTGCTGGAGGAAAATACAATTCAACTCCCCGAGGCTGCGACCAGGCTGGCCTCGGCACCGGGCATTGCAAGTGTGCACGCGCTCTGGCTGCGCGCGGCTGCCGGACTGCTTGAATATCCCGAAATCGTAAAAGCACTCAGCGATTCCGACATTTCCATGCGAATCTCCATGGCACGGGTGCTGGTGGAGCATCCCGGAATGGTCTCGCAGGAAATTGTGCAAATTATCGCGGGGCTGCTTGGCTCGGAGACTGACCCCCGCGTCCGCCTGTTGTTGCTTGCGGCAGTGCCAGTGAAAATGGCCCTGCCCCCCGCGCTGTTGGTGACTCTCTCCGCCGACGCACCGGATGCCTGGACGAAGGCCGCAGTGGCCCGCAATGCGAGATCACAGCCTGCGGCAGTGCTCTCGGCGCTCATCGCCGGCAACCAGGCGGATGATGTCGCCTCACCACTCATGGAATCGTTGATCGATTTCGCCCGCGGCGATGCCTCCCAACTCTCCATCGTCGTCGGGGCGCTTGGCACCGCGCCAGATTTTCACAGTGAACTGGTGGCCTCTGCGCTGGCGCGATTGTCTGCCGAGCCGCTGCTGAGGGACGCGGGGCTGGCGGAAAAAATATCCGAACTCGCGGCCACAGCGCCACCGGCCGTCATGGCCGTCGCGCTGCCACTTGCAGCCGCTGCGTGGTCTGAGGCCGAACTCAGGGAGCGGCTTCCCGCCGCTGCGGGGAGGGTCGCCGCCCATGCGATGCAGCCATCCACCGCCCCTGCCGCCCGCGCCCGCGCCCTCGCGGCGCTCGCCCGTCTGCCGCTGCTCCCCGAATCCATCCGCACAATTCTCCTTCAAAACCTTGCGGACCCGGTGCTGCGCAAGCCGATCCTGCAGGCGTTGGCGGGTAATACGACCACCCCTGCCGTGATGCTTCTGCTGGAGGCCCTGACCATTTTACCGCAGCAGGAAAAGGCGGCGGCAGTGGAAATATTACTGACCCGGCGCGATTCGGCGCTGGCACTGTTGGACTCACTTGATCAGGGATCGTTAACCCCTGCGATGGCTGGCCCCGCAGTGCTTTCCCGGTTGCAAAATCATCCTGATGCGACCGTGAAGGAAAAAGCCGCGCCCGTCGTAGCCAGGCTCCGCGGGGCCAGCGAGGCGCGTGATGCCATCGTGGCGCGAATGCAGCCTGAGATATCCAAACCGGGCGATGCCGGCAATGGCAAAGCCATCTTCGCCGCCTGTGCCGTCTGCCATCAGTTTCAAGGTCAGGGACAGAGCATCGGTCCGGTGCTCGATGGGATCGGCATTCATAGCGTGGATGTATTGCTCACGCACATCATTGATCCCAATCGCGAGGTCGAGCCCTCCTTTCTGGCCTGGACCATCACGACCAAGGATCAGCAGACGCAGGCCGGTATCATCAGCCGGGAAACCACCTCCAGCCTTTTCATCAAAAACGCCACAGGGGAGGTGGAAATTCCCCGCGATAAAATCACCAGTCTGTCCAACACCGGCGCGTCGCTGATGCCCGAAGGGTTCGAGGCGCTGGGTCCGGAAGTGCTGCGTGATCTCGTCGCCTATCTGCGTTCGGGTGAGCAGCGCTACCTTGCCATTGCTTTCGGCAAGGCCGCCACTGCGGATGGCAGTCGGGGGGTGTATCAAAATCCCGAAGCGGAGGTGGACCGTGTCAGCATCAAAAAATATGGACTCGTCCAGATTCAGGGCGTGCCCTTTTCCCTGCCGGATCCCGCCTCCTCGCCAACTGGCAAAAATGTCATCGTGTTAAAGGGTGGCGCGCAGCCAAACGTGCTCAGCATGACGATGCCCGACGCGGTAACGCTCGCCGTCGGTCAGAATGCCGGCCGCCTGCACATGCTGGGGGCCGTGGCCGGATGGGGATGGCCGGCGGTGCAGGCGAAAGAGCCGATCGTGAAATGCACCGTCCACTATGCGGATGGAGAATTTGAGGATTTGGTATTTGTGAATGGAATTGATTTTGCCGATCACATTGCCAAAATCGACGTGCCAGCCTCGGCCCCCACGGACATCACGGAGAGAGGCCAGATGCGTTACCTCTGGCGCGATTTAAAACATCCCGGCAAGCGCATCGACCACCTTACACTCAGCGGATTTACCAAAGCCCCCGCACCGATGATCGCCGCCCTGACGTTGGAATCTCCCGGCGCAGATGGCCGGATGACCACACCGCCTCCCGTCGGTGGTCCGGTTGTTTCCGCAATTGGACTCCCGGCGGATCCAATTCCCGGCAAACTCCGCGTGCTGCTGGCAGGAGGCGGAAATTCGCACGATTTCGCCCAATGGTTCGACAGGGCCGATCAAAAATCGCTGGGCGAATCCGGCAGGGTTGTCAGCATCTGGACGGATCAGCCAGCGCAAGCCACAGAACAACTCGCGCATGCCGATGTCCTTGTGCTCAGCGCCAACGATGCCAGCTACCAGCAAAATCAAGCCTTCCGGCAAGCGCTGGAGGCATTTGCCAGTCGCGGCGGCGGTCTCGTGCTGCTGCATTCCGCGGTCTGGCACAACTGGGCGCTGTGGCCAAAATACAACGCTACCTTCGTCGGGGGCGGAGCGCGGGGGCACGATGCCTATGGTGAATTCAGCATTTCCCTGCTCAAGCAGGCGCACCCGGTCTTGCAGGGGCTGCCCGCCACCTTTGCGCTGAAGGATGAATTGTACCGTGTCGTGCTTGATGCCCCCGCCGGCATCGAAATTCTCGCCGAGACGAGCCCGGCCCAGGATGGCAAATCCTATCCCAGCATCTGGATCACCCCGCATCCCCAGGCCCGCATTGTCTGCGTTGCCCCGGGTCATGATGCCGCCACGCACGGGAATGAAAATTTCCAGCGACTGCTGCTGAATGCGGTCGATTGGACCGGCACCAGGAAATGAGCGGATGCCACCGCCTGCCGTTTCCGGGAGGAGTTGAGGAGCCTGCGCGTCCGAGTCTGGAATTTCGATGGCAACCGCCGTGAGTTGGCTGACCTGCGCGCTGAATCCTGTTCCCGAGGTGATCATTTACGGCATTTTGAGTTGCTGAAATCGCAAGTTCTCGCCACTATGGTGGCGTTCGCTTAAAATTGACCTACCTATTGAAATTGCCTTGAAGACTAAGATTGCTGCGAAATATGTGGGGATTGACCTCGGAACCTCCACCACCGGATTGGCTTACATCCGATCCGATGGCAATCCCGAGATCGTGCCCAATGCTGACGGTGAGCGCATGACCCCCTCCGTGGTGTATTTCGACCGTCATGAGGACATCAAACTCGTCGGTTCCGCCGCGCGCGACGGTGGCGACCCAGAGCGCACCATCCATCTCATCAAGCGCCACATGGATGAACCCAATTTCGTCATCAACATGGATGGCAAGAAGTGGACTCCCACGGAGATTTCCGCACTGATCCTGGCGAAGATGCGCCGGGATTGCGAAAAAATCATCGGCCCCATCAAGGATGTGGTCATCACCGTGCCCGCAAATTTCAACGAACTGGCCCGGCGTGCCACGATTTCCGCAGGCCGCATTGTCGGTTTGAATGTGAAACGCATCGTGAATGAACCGACCGCGGCTGCACTCTACTATGCGCACACGCAGGGACTGCAGGGACGGGTGCTGATTTATGATCTGGGCGGCGGCACGCTGGACATCACCATCCTGGAAGTCGAGGGTGAGAAGATCCGCTGCCTGACCTCCGAGGGGGCACGACGACTGGGGGGCTCGAATTTTGATGATCGCATCCTGGATTTGATTGCCGAGGCTTATCGTCTGGAGCACGGTGTGGAGTTGTTTGAAAATGAACGCCAGCGCCGCCGCTGTCTCCAGAGCGGCGAGGACATGAAGAAGATGCTCTCGAAACTCAAACAGGTCACCGATACCATGGGCAATGAGCGTGGCGGATTGACGAGGATCGAACTCACGCGCGATGTATTTGAGGAAGCGGTGGGAAGGCTCTTCACCCGCACCATCATGCTGGTGGAACAGGCTTTGGACTCGGTAAATTTGAAACCCAAGGATATCGATCATGTGGCGCTCGTCGGTGGCAGCACGCGCATGCCGCACGTGCGCGAGATCCTCGCTGATTTCTTTGGTTTCGAACCCACCTCCTGTGGAAATGTAGATGAATGCGTAGCCCTGGGGGCCGCGCTATTTGCGCAAAAGGCGGCGCAGGTTGAGGAGGTTTGCAATCACAGCTACGGCACGCTGGCCATCGTCGAGGACGCGGCGACGGGAAACATGGAATACTGCAACACCGTGGTGATCGCCAAAAACAACCGGATTCCCTGCACCGCCTCGCAGACCTATGTCACTTCCGAGGATAACGAGCAAAAAATCGAGGTTGAAATCACCCAGGGGGAGGACACTGATCCCAAGTATGTCGATGTCATCGGGCGCATCGCCCTGGAAGTGCCTCCGGGCCGTCCCGCCGGATGTGAGGTCACGGTCACCTACGGATACGACGAGAATCAGCGCGTTCATGCCACCGTGAAGGATGAACGTTCGGGGCGCGTCCAGGAGGTCGCCATCAATTACGAGGGGGCGGGAGTGCTCAACGACGAGGAGGTCGATCGTAAAATGGCCTATTTTGAACGCTTGAGAATCGAGTGATTCGGTGAACCTTTATCCAACCATCCAGCAATATGTTCGGCAGAGTTATTACTAAAATTTTCAAGCGCGGAGCCCCGGTTGCCAAACCGGCGACTGCCGAAAGCGCCAAGCCTGCGCCCCAGCAACTGTTTGGGCGCAAAACCGCGCCGCCCGCCGCCGTAGAACCGAAAGCCAAGGCCACTGAACCTGCGGCAGATACCGTGAAGCAAAAGTGGGCCAGCAAGGCGGCGGAAACGCTCGACCCAAAGGCCAGTGCCGAAACTCTCTGCGGAGTGAACACGTCCATGGCGAAGGAGGAGATCAAGGAAAAGCTTGCCGTCCTTTACCGGCGCCACAACCGCGCTGCCTCCAGCCTGGATGCCAAGATGCGCGAGGAGGCCGAGATCATGCTCGAGGCCATTGCGGCGATGAAGGAGAAATTCCTCGGCAAGAAGTAGGCTGGTGCACGCGATGAGGATTGATGTCCTCCCAATTTCTGAATTTCAAGGATCGCCACCTGTCATCCCTAATGACTCGTGACTCGCGTCAGCAAGCCCCGGCGTCTGCCTGATTCCAGAACCCAGGCATAAATCCCGGCCGCCGCAGCCATCCAAACCAGGTTGAGTGCGAGGGACATTCCCAACTGACCCCAGTTAAATGGCTGGTGATCCAGCGTAGCGCGCATGCCTTCGAAAATGTAAGTGCACGGCAGGCACCGGCCAATCATTTGCCCCCACTCTGGCAGGGAATTCAGCGGATAGAAGACGCAGGCGGCGGGTTGGATCAGAAACGGGATGGCCCAGGCCAGAGCCTCGGCGGCCTGGCCAAAGCGAAGAATGAGCGCGGAAGAAAGCATCCCAAGCGTCCAGCCGAAAAGCAGCAGACTGCCGAAATACGGAACCAGGGCCCATTTCATGGTGAAGACATTGAAATTGAAATTCATGGCGGCCAGCACGATCAGAACGCTAACGGCGACAGTGGTGCGCAGGATGCCAAACAAGATTCCTGCGGTGAGGTATTCGAGCGGCCGGACCGGAGCGACGAAGATGTTGTTCAGATTTTTCGTCCAGACATCCTCGAGAAAGGAAATGGCCACGCCCTGCTGGGCTCGGAAGAGAATGTCCCAAAAGATCACGCCGCCGATGAGGTAGGTGACAAATTGCGGAACCTGGCCCCCGGCTTTTCCATTCAGAAAAACCGTCAGACTTCCCCACACCAGCAACTCCATGAGCGGCCAGAAGATGAGTTCAATGATCCGGATCCAATTTCTTGTGTAAAGAAACAGATAGCGGAGCAGAAAGGCGTAAACGACATGCAGGCTCATACGGCGGCGGTCTCCTTCGCCGGCGCGTCCTCGATGTTCCCATCCCGCACGATGCGAATGAAGACGTCCTCCATGTTTTTCTGGTCAAATTTGGCGATGATCTCCTGCGTGGTGCCATCAGCGACCACCCTGCCGCGGTGCATGAACAGCACGCGGTCGCAGACTTCCTCGATGTCGAGCATGTTGTGGGAGGTGTAGAGGATGCCGATGTTTTTTTCACGCTGAACGCGACGCACGATCTTCCGAACCTTGTCGGCGATTTCGGGATCAAGACTGGCCGTGGGTTCGTCGAGCAGGAGCAGTTCCGGATCGTTGATGAGCGCCTTGCAGAGGTGCAGGCGGGTGTTTTCCCCGGCGGAAAGATGGCCGGTCACCCGGTTGCGCAGGTGCGCGATTTCAAACATTTCCAGCAGGTCCGCGATTTTCTGTTTCGAATTCTGGACGCGATAAATTTTCGCAAAGACATAGAGATTCTGCCACACCAGCAGATTAGCCGGCAAATCGCTGTAGGCCGACGAGGAATTGAGCCGGCGCAGGACCTTGATGCGGTCGTGGTAGGGGTCCATGCCGAAGACACGGATGCTGCCGCTGGTCGGCTTGATCATTCCAAGAATGCTGCCCATGGCCGTGGTCTTGCCCGCACCGTTGGCACCGAGCAGGCCCAGCACCTCGCCGCGTTGAATTTGGAAACTTAGTTTCTCAATGGCCACGTGGTCTCCAAACTTCCGGTGAAGTTCGTGAACGGCGAGAACTGGTTCGGACATGCCGGGGAAATTGGGGGAGGGGAGGAGTGCGCAGTGAGGGGATCGAACCCCCGACCAACTCGGTGTAAACGAGCCGCTCTACCGCTGAGCTAACTGCGCCGGTGTGGGAGCGCGGATCATACTTGGGCTGTGGACATTGTCAAATGACGCACGGAATGCGTTCAGATCCGCACAGATTTCGAAGGTGGAATGGAATTGGTATTTCCCGGCCCGGGGGTGAAAATTTCCCACTTGGGTGATATTCCAGTCTTGCCATCTTGGATTCGCTTGCGCACACTGTCCGACTTACCACCCACCATCCAGACTATAACATGAGCTACGAACTTGAAGGAAACATCAAATTGATCGGCGAAACGGCATCCTATGGGGCCAAAGGATTTACCAAGCGTGAACTGGTGGTGACGACCTCGGCGGACCGGTTTCCCCAGGACATCAAGCTGGAGTTTGTGAAGGAGAAGACATCGCTGCTTGATGCCTACCGGGTGGGGCAGGCGGTGAAGGTGAGTTTCGATCTGCGTGGCGGGGAATACAATGGCAAGCATTTTGTGAATCTGACCGGATGGAAGATTGAAGCTTCCGATGGTTCCTCTTCGCGTGAAGCTCCATCGCAGCGTTCCGGCGGTGCGCCACGTCAGGGTGGTGGTGGCAGCCAAAGCGCGCGTCCGGCGAAGAAGGAGGAATTCAGCGAGGAAGACTTCAATCAGCAGTCGCGCGAGGAGTATCCTTTCTGATTTTTAAATGCCGCTGATCACTTCAGGAAAGTCCGCCCCGGAATACGATGTGATCGTGGTGGGGTCCGGGGCTGCCGGCGGAATGTCCGCCTACCTGCTGGCCATGAATGGCTTCAAGGTGCTGATTCTGGAGGCTGGCAGGAATTATGATCCGACGGCGGAGACGCCGATGTTTCTCACGCCGGAGAGTGCGCCGCTGCGTGGTGCTCCGACACCGCAGAAGCCGTTCGGCTTTTACGATGCCACGGTGGAGGGAGGCTGGCAGGTGCCGGGCGAGCCGTATACTTCTGCGGAGGGTGTGGATTTCAAATGGTGGCGGGCGCGGATGCTGGGCGGTCGCACCAATCACTGGGGGCGGATCTCGCTGCGCATGGGGGCTTATGATTTCAAACCCCTTGAGCGCGATGGTCTGGGTCTGGACTGGCCGATGAACTACGAGGATCTGGCACCGTATTACGACAAGGCGGAACTGCTCGTGGGCATTTACGGTGGGGACGATGATCTGGAAAACACGCCGGCCTCCCCCAAAGGCATCCTGCAACCGCCACCCAAGCCGCGCGGCTTCGAGCTGCTGGTGCAGAAACATTGCCGGAAACTGAACATCCCCGTCATCCCTGCGCATCTGGCCATCCTCACGCAGCAGCAGGAACCCGAGCGGCTCGCGAACACCCTGCATCCCGGGAATCTGAATGTCACTTATTTGAAGAAACACATCGCCACGCGCGCCGCCTGTTTCTATGCCACCGAATGCATTCGCGGATGCAGCATCAAGGCCAATTTCCAGTCCACCACCGTCCTGATTCCGCCCGCCATCATGACGGGGAATCTGGATGTGATGACCGATGCCATGGTTCGCGAAGTCACGCTGAATGCTGCGGGCAAGGCCAATGGCGTGCATTACATCGACCGCATCACCCGGCAGGATTGTCATGCCGGAGCCAAGGTTGTGATTCTGGCCGCGAGCGGATGCGAGAGTGCAAGGATTCTGCTGAACTCCAAATCGCCGTCCTTCCCGCAGGGGCTGGCCAACGGCAGCGGTCTGGTGGGACGCTACCTGATGGACTCCGTGGGCGCGCGTGTGACCGGGCAGATTCCCGCGCTGGAAAATGTTCCGCCGCACAACGAGGATGGGGCCAGCGCGATGCACCTCTACATGCCATGGTGGGGGTATCAGCAGCAGAAACTGGGCAAGCTTGATTTCCCGCGAGGGTATCACATCGAATTCAACGGGGGACGTCGCATGCCCGCGGCCGGGATGTTTGGAGGACTGGGGCGGGAGGGAGTTTATGGAGCCAAACTCAAAGAGGAAGCCCGCCGTCATTATGGGTCGTATCTGAATTTCAACGGGCGTGGGGAAATGATTCCCAATGAGAACTGCTATTGTGAAATCGATCCCAATGTCGTGGATCAATGGGGGATTCCGGTTCTCAAATTTCATTGGAAATGGTCCGACTACGAACTCAAGCAGGCGGCGCACATGCACCAAACTTTCGCCGAGATCATTGAAACCATGGGCGGAAAACCCGTCTCCCCCGTTGAAAAGGACGGGGCCAAAGCCATCTATCGTCCGGGCGAAATCATCCACGAAGTCGGGGCCACCTGCATGGGGAGTGATTCCAAAAAATCCGTGCTTAATCAATACTGCCAGTCCTGGGAGGTGAAAAATCTTTTCGTCACCGACGGTGGCAGTTTCGCCAGCAATGCCGATAAAAACCCCACCCTCAGCATCATGGCGCTGGCCTGGCGCAGCATGGATTATCTCATGACGGAGATGAAAAAGGGGAACGTGTAATACCCAAGGGCATGGCAAGCGGGTCTTTGAATCCCGGAGGGATGGAAAGTAGCCAGGCATGCAGCAAAGCGAGTTGCCTGGAGATCAAGATCACGACTTTCCACTCCAGCAGATGGATGGAAATGAACTTGTTTTCGAAGGCGGACGATGATGATTTCGCTTGTCCGCGTGGGACGCTGGGGATGTGATGTCGGCTTCAGGGGGGGGCATTGTGATTCACCCCTGGTGACGTTCCCTTGCCGCTACCCAACGCCAACGGCGTTGGAGAACCTAGCCACTGGTAGCAACCAATCCTGATTTTTTCGTAATGGAAGGCAATCCATCCGATGCGTCACCGGATGGCCAAATGGGCGGGAGGATGCACGCCGTGGAGGAGCGTTTTGGTTGCAATTTTGAGGAGTGCGCGGCTGCGGAGCGCGCGGGTGAGGGCGCCCGCGGTCATGCAGGCGATGTGTTTGTTGAGGAGTCGATCCAGACTCATTTGGATGCGGTTGGAGCGGCGCAGTTTCATGCGGAACCCGGCTTCGTAGAGCGAGAAGAGCCGCCCGTCGTAAAAGTATTCCACGAGGTTGTCCCAGGCGTGAAACCATTCGCGCATGGTGGATTCGTAATTGGCGAAACGATTTCTCGAATTTGAAGTGAGGGCTTGATCAAGCTGGGAGGCGGATTCCATGGCGAGGAACAGGCCGGACGAGAGCATGGGGTCGACGAAACCAAAAGCGTCCCCGATGGCGGCCCAGCCCGGACCGGCGGCCCGGCAGCCGATCCGCTGGTAGTTCCGGTAAACGGCGACGGGGCTGATGCGGCGGGCGCTGGCGGATGCGGCGCAGAGGAGCGGTTCGCGTGCGAGCGAATTTTCCAGGCGTTCCTCGGGGGTGTCGCCGAGAGATTTTGCCAGCTCTTTGTTGATGACCAGGCCGACGGAAAGTTTTTCCTGAGGCAGTGGGATGCGCCAGCTCCAGCCTTTTTGCAGACGGCTGATCAGCACCTGGCCGGACGGGCGGGGGAGGGCGAAATTTTCGTAATGGGCGAAGTAGGCCAGGTCGTCGCGCGGGCCGGAAGTGGCGGAAAGGTTGAGGAGCTTGGAAAAGAGGCGGGTTCTGCCGGTGGCATCGATGAGCATGGCTGGTTGCCGACCTGCGAGCTGTGGACAGGCGGCGATGCTGACGGGGTCCAGTTCGATTTCAACGGCATTGCCCGGAGCGGTGGCATGGACGTGTCCGCGTTGCGGCAGGAAGCTGGCTCCGAGTTCGAGGGCGCGTTGCTTCAGCAGGGCATCGAAGGAATGGCGCTCGACGTTGTAGGCATAGGTGGGGAGGTAGGGGGCGGCGGGGGTGAAGTTGAAATCGATCGAGGGCAGAAGGTCGTGGAGGAAGGAAACGCCGGGCTTGTGCTGGCTGATGGCCGCGACGCGATCCTCGATGCCCAGCTGGCGCAGCAGGGGGACGACGGCGGGGATGAGGCTTTCACCGACGATCAATTCCGGACGCTGCCCGTCGTCGAAGACCACTGCCGTCTCCCCGCGCTGGGCGAGCAGGGCGGCCATGGTGCTGGCGGCGGGTCCGGCTCCGATGATGACGGTCACTGGTTTCATGGTTGCTTGTGAGAGATGGGTTCGGTGAGCATCCATCCGGCTCCGATCATAGCCCAGACCAGCAGAATGACAAATCCCGTGAGTGAGAGAGCGACCGAGGCCGCAGGGGGAACCAGATGCCATTGATGCAGCAGTGTTTGAAAAGCCTGTTCGCGCACTCCCAGGCCGGCCACGGAGATGGGCAGCGAGGCGATGGCATCCGCGATGGCCGTGACACCGGCGAAGGAAAGAAAGGGCACCTGCACGGCGAAGGCCCGCGCCGCGCAATAATAAACTCCGCAATACGCGGTCCAAAGCGGAAACGAACGAGCGGCTGCAATCACAAATCCCCGCCAGAGCCTGCGTTCCGACAGCAGTGCCAGGATGCGGTCGTGAACCGAGCGCCATTTCCAGCGCACGATCAATCCTCCCAAAATGAAGAGGATCACGGAAATCAGCAGCGCCCACAGGCCATGCTCGCGGAAGGTGGGCACTAGCCCATGCGGAACGATGGCCACCAGAAATAACAGGACCATGGCGGGCAGCGCGCTGGCGTGGTCAAGGCTGACCGACGCGGTCAGCGCCGCATGCCTGCCGCCCAGTCTGCGTCCTGCAAGAACGATCCGCGAGGCATCCGCTCCCAATTGTCCGATGGAAAAACAGCCCGCCGCGGACGATGCCAGCATGATGCGGAAGGCCGTGGCCAGCTTAAGTTCCAGCCCAACCGAAACGAGGCACGCCTGCCAGCGCCAGGCCATTCCGAGAATGGCCAGACCCGCGCATCCCAGACCAGCCGCGATCCAGGAAAGATTGGCCTGGCGGATGAGCGGGGGGAAGGATTGCAGCTCAGGACGGGTGAGGATCCATGCCAGTAATGCCGCGCTCAGGGCAAATTTTACCAGCAGGAAAACCCGGCGTTTCATGGCAGCGCTTCGATGGCCGCGGCGATGGTGTTGACCGAGCGCAGGGTTGTCTGGGCTGCGGTGCCTTCGGAAATTTTCAGTCCAAAATGTTTCTCCAGCCCCACCACCAACTGCAGCGCATCCACCGAGTCGAGACCCAGCCCCTCCGGCCCGAAGATCGGCGTGTCATCGCCGATTTCCTCAGCTGTGACCTGGAGCATCAGCTCTTCGATCATCATGGATTTGATTTTGGATTTGAGATCAGAATTCATCGTGGGGGAAATTGTTCGCGATGCTATCGGCAGAGCCCCGGCGCGCAACCTATTCTTTAGGCTTGGCGGCGGCATGGTGGCGAGGTGGAAAAGGTTATAATATCCCCCCATCGAGTTTCAAAACGGACCCCGTGGTGTAGGCGGCTTCGGGGCTGGCGAAATAGAGGACGGCGGCGGCGACTTCGGCGGGCTGGCCGAGGCGGCGGGCGGGGACGCGCTGGGCGAGTTGGGATTGGGCGGTGGGATCGGCACTTAGGGCGTCGGTGGCGATGTAGCCCGGGCAGATGGCATTGACGGTGATGCCGGCTCGGGCGACTTCCTTGGCGAAGGATTGGGTGAGGGCGACGACACCGGCTTTGGCGGCGGCATAGTTGGTCTGGCCGGCGGGGGCGAGGAGGGCGCTGAGCGAGGCGATGTTGATGATGCGTCCGAATTTCTGGCCCAGCATGGTGCGAATGACGGCGCGGCATCCGAGGAATGTGCCGGTGAGGTTGGTGGCAAGCACGGCATGCCAGTCTTCCAGAGGCATGGTGGCGAGCAGGGAATCGCGATGCGAGCCTGCATTGTTCACGAGGACATCGAGACGACCGCAAGCGGCGAGAATCTTTTCCACAGCCTGAGTCCAGGACGATTCATCGGTCACTTCGAGGGTGAGAATTTCCGTGCGATCAGGAAATTCAGCCTGCAGTGATTGGGCCTTTTCCATAGCGCTGCGGCAGCCAAGAAACACCCGGGCCGCCGGCCATTTCATGAGAAATTCGCGGGCGCAGGCCAGCCCGATTCCGCCATTGGCTCCGGTGATCAGCACAGATTTCATGCGGCATGCTGGGGTGGAATTGAAGCGATGGCAAGTGGGTTCGTGGGAAGGGCTGGCTTACATTTCGTGCAAATTATTCTCATTGCTCCGGACGCAAACCGGCAATTATAATGGCGCGTCACTAACACCAATCAAACCTATGACCGACGAACCCAGACCGAAACCGTTATTTTATATCGTGCTTGCAGCGGTGGTTCTTGCCCTGCTGGGCTATGCCTTCCGCAATACCTTGTTCCCGAAAGGTAAGGGATCGGGGACCAACTTCACTATTTCCAAAGAAGAACTGGCCAAGGGTGGCACGGAGGGCGTGGAGGGAGCCGACGCCAATGTGCCGACGACGGTGAAGGAATACAAATTCACTCCGAGCGAGAAACTGCCGCCGGTGAAGGAAACGTCCGCCTATCAGCCGCTCCAGGCACGGACGGTGAAATTTGCGCTCAACGTCTGGGCTGGCTGGGCTCCGATCATTTTGCACAACAATGGTTCTGCTCCCGGCAAGCTCTGGGAAGTGCCGGGCAAGGAGCCATTCAAGGTGGAACTGGTGCTGATCGACAATCCGGTGACGATGCGTGACGCCTATGCCGCCGGCCAGGTCCACATTGGCTGGGCCACGCTGGACATGGTGCCGTTGTTCATGGATGAATTCCGCAAGGATACCCGGATCTTTCCCCGCATTTATCAACAGGTGGACTTCTCCAACGGCGGCGATGGCATCGTGATTCGTCGCAGTGCCGCCAAGGATCCCAAGGCTCCGACGATTTCTGATCTGCGGAAGAAAAAGATCGTGCTGGCGCAGAATTCGCCCTCGGAATATTTCCTGCTCAATGCGCTGGTGAACGGCGGCGTGCAGCCGAGTGAAGTGGAATTTAAATATACCGAGGACGCGTTCCAGGCTGCGGCTGCGTTCAATGCGGACAAGTCCATTGCCGCGTGTGTGAGCTGGGCTCCGGATATTTACAACCTCGCGAAGGTCCCCGACAATCACATGCTCGTGAGCACCGCCACGGCGAATAAGCTGATCGCCGACACGTGGTTCGCGCGGGCGGATTTTGCGCGGGACAATCCGGACATCTGTGAGGGATTGGTGCGGGGGATTTTCGCAGGTATGGACGGAATGAAAACGGATGCCGGGCGCACTCAGGCTTCCAAGCTCATGGCCACACTCTACGGTCTGCCGGAGGCGGACACGCTGGGAATGCTGGGGGATGCCCACTCCACGAATTATGCAGAGAACCGGGATTTCTTCATGAATTCGAACAACCCGGCGAATTTCGAGCGCACTTGGAACACGGCTTATTTGCTCTACCGGAAAATGGGCCGCGTGCAGAATCCCGTGGCATTCGATCAGGTCATGGATTTCTCCGTGCTGAAAAAAATTGGCGACGAGGAGCCATTTAAGAGCAGTCGCAACGAATACCAGATCAACTTCGCGCCCAAGAGCGTTCAGACGATCAAGGCCGAGGGATCGGAGATTTTGACCAAGGTCATCACGGTGCATTTCGCCCCCAATTCCTGGGAATTGAAAAAGAAAATCACGGTGCGCGAGGGGGGCAAGGATGTGGAGACGCTCTACGAACCCAATGCCGATCCAATCCTTGAAGATGTGGCAAAACTTGCCGGTCAATACAGCGGTGCCAATATCGTCATCGAAGGCCACACAGATGCCAGCATGCGGGGGCAGGTCAGTCCTCAGTTGGTCAAGGATCTGGCGAATAACCGGGCTGCTTCTGTGAAACAGGAATTGCTCAATAAATACACGAACCTGAATCCCAACCAGTTCAGCACCGAAGGCGTGGGCTGGGATCGTCCGGCAGATGCGAATGATCCCGAGAATCATGCAAAGAACCGGCGCGTGGAAATCAAGGTAATCGCCCTGGAACATCCGGAATGAGGAGGGTGGCGCTTGCCTGCATCGGCGGTGCGACTTCCAGACCTGCATGCAGGGTTGCAAAAGAATCCTTCGTCTGGGATAGTCCCCCTGTATGGCACCTTAATTCAAATTCCACAACATGCCTGAAACAGAAATAGCTAAGACAACACCCTCCAAACCATCCGTGTGGAGTAACTGGCTGGGGCGCGCCAGGACCATTCGCGATGTTCCGCCCCAGTTGGAATCCTGGATGTTTGGCTTGGCATTTATGGGACTGGCGCTGGTGGTCTGGTATCTGGTGACGGCGGAGTGGAATGGCGAGCGGTTCATGCCCCGTTACAAATTGCCGAGTCCCGGGGAAACATTTGCTTCCTTTCCCTCACTCTGGTTTGACCGGGCGCTGAGCTTGAGTGCGATCGCAAGTCTGGCGCGGGTGCTGGGTGGTTTTATGCTCACTGCGGCGATTGGGATCCCTCTGGGCATCATCGCCGGATGTTACCTGAGAGTGAATGCATTTTTGAAACCCCTGAGTGTCTTTGGTCGCAGCGTTCCGATCGCGGCTCTGGTGCCGCTGACGATGATTTGGTTCGGATTGGGTGAAGTGCAAAAAGTGATGTTCATTTTCATCGCCACGGTGGCGTATGTGCTGTTTGACACGACGAATGCGGTGCAGGCGGTTCCGGATCGATTTCTGGACACGGGATATACGCTGGGGGCGCATCGCACCCGGGCCAAGGGGGCGCGCCGTGCGACATTTTTCGCTCTAATCTATGCATTGATTTTCTCCTTCGGATTGTTTGCCCTGGATGACCAGAGTGAGAGCCACGGATTGCTACGGGGGATGGCGGGATCGTCCTTTTGGCTGCATGCCTTGTTCGGATTGACGCTGGGCTTTCTTCTCTGGTATCCGATTCAGAGCCATCAACTGCTGCGGAAAGTGCTGCTGCCCCTGGCGTTGCCGGACATCATCAACAACCTGCGACTGGTGTTTGGAGTTGCCTTTGGATACATCATGCTGGCGGAGGTGATTGATGCCAAGCGCGGCCTCGGATTCATCATCATTCAAAGCCAGCGCGTGGGACCGCGGGAACACATCTATCTCTGCCTGATCATCATTACGCTGCTCGCCTACGGAATCGATCAGGGAATCCGAGTGTTGCAGCGCAAATTTTTCCCCTACCTGAAAAATGCCGAGTCCTGAACCCAGTGCGGGCATGCCACCCTGCGTGTTGGAAGACATGCCTCCGCCGCCTGCGGGCATGCCATTGATTGTGGACTTTGAAAATGTCACCAAGACTTATGATGCAGGCACTCCAAGGGCTTTCACATCAATCACAGACATTAACTTCAAGGTCGAGGACCGGCCGAAAATCGGGGAGTTCGTCGGCGTGCTGGGGCCGAGCGGGTGCGGCAAGAGCACGGTCCTGCGCTTGATTGCCGGTCTCGCGCCACATTTCCCCCAGACGATGGGTAAGGTCTTCGTCAACGAGCAACCGGTGCAGGGGCCCGGGCCGGACCGGGGATTTGTGTTCCAGGATTATTCAAATTTCCCGAATCGCACAGTCATCGATAACGTGGCCTTCGGATTGGAATGTGCGCATGTGGAGGAAAAGGAACGCAAGGCGAAGGCGATGGAGTGGATCCAGAAAGTGGGACTGGATGCCAAAAGGGATGGATTGAAATACCCTCACCAGCTCAGTGGCGGGATGAACCAGCGCGTGGCCATTGCGAGGACGCTGATCATGCAGCCGAAAATCATCCTCATGGATGAACCCTTCGGCGCGCTGGATCCCACCACGCGGCAATCGATGCAGGATCTGCTCGTCAGCCTCTGGAGGGAGTTGGAGGCGACGGTATTCTTTGTGACCCATGACATTGCCGAGGCTGTCTATTTGAGCGATCGTATGTACATTTTCAGTCCCTCTCCCGGGACGATCCGGCATCAGTTGAAAATCACCCCAGCCGACCGGCCGGCGCGGCAGATGCAGGCGGAACGCAGTTTCCAGGAATCGGTGCTGGCGGTGCGGGATATTTTGGAAAAGCTTGAACTTGAGAAAGCGGCATTAGCCGCGAAGGGATCTCCCAAATGAAAGACGGCTTCCTCGCCATGATCAAGCGTGCCTTCAAATGGCACTGGAATCTGCTCGCCGTGGGTGCAGGAGTGGCCTTTGGGCTGCTCAGCGGCCATCCCGATGTGGTGCTTCCGGCCGTGGCGGCTGCCGAATTGCTCTATCTTGGAACCATGGGCGTGAATCCTCGTTTCCAAAGGGCGCTGGTGCTGGAAAAAGGGGGATCCCTTTCCTCCTCCTCCTCGGGCGCGAAATCGAATCCGGCACGCCAGTTTAGCAAACTCATGGCATTTCTGGATCCCCGGGATGCGGAACGATTTGCGATGTTACGGGATCGGTGTGCCGCGCTGCTGGAATTGCGCAGGCAGATGGACACGGACGGCACGGATGACTCCAAGGGGTCGGAGTTTCGCGGGGAATCGCTGGATCGGATGCTCTGGTTGTATTTGAAATTGTTGAATCAGAAGACAGGACTGGCCCGGTTTCTGGCATCCTGCAGCAGTGAGGACATCAAGGCTGAATTGGCAATGTCAGAACGTCAGTTGCAGCAAAGTGAAACGGAGGACAAGGCGAGTGGCATCGAGGGTCGGCTGACTGTTTCCATTCGCGAGCGGATCAAAACGATTCGCGAGCGGATTGCCAACCATGAGAAGGCGCAGAGCAGTCTGAGCCTGGCCGAGGCGGAAATTGAAAAGACCGAACAGCAGATCATTCACTTGTGTGAGGTGGGCATGACGACGCGGGACAGCGCGGGGCTATCGACGCGGATCGATATCATTTCCGAGGGACTGCGGATTTCCGAACGCACCTTCACCGCTCCCGGTCTGGATGTTCTTGCAGATGATGAGGAAGCCCCGGCTATTTTATCCGGAAGTCTGGATAGCGCCATGGGCCTCGAATCTCCGCCTCCGATTCCGGAGCGGTAGCTTTGGGATTGATTTCATCTGTGGTCTGGCTCACATAGGCGGCCATGAAACTTCGCATCCACGCAGATTTGATTTTATCGCCCGAGCACCTCGAAATGCTGCGCGAGGGCACCCGCGGCCACGAGTTGGTCTTCCCCAGCAAGCCCGTCACTTCAGTGCTGGCCAAGGCGGAGCGCGATCCGCAGTTTGAAACCGCCGACGTTTCCTTCGGCCAGCCCGATCTCGCGGCGATTGATGAAGCGAAGCATCTGAAATGGATTCATGTGAGTTCCTCCGGAATCACCCGCTATGACACGCCGGAGTTCCGCGGCAAGATGAAGGCCCGCGGCATTCCAGTGACCAACAGCGCGGCCGTCTATCAGGAAGCGTGTGCCACGCATGTCTTCAGTTTCCTACTCGCCCAGGCGCGGAGCTTGCCGCTGGGACTGAAGACCCGGACCGCCAATGGCACGGCGCTCTGGCATCAGATGCGCGGGGCCTCGATCCCGTTGGCGGGGCAGACGGTTCTGATCCTCGGATATGGATCCATAGCCAAGCGGCTGGTGGAAATGCTGCGACCGCTGAACATGAACATTCTGGCGTATCGACGCCGGGCCCGGGGAGACGAGGGGGTGCCGGTGATTACCGAATCGGCGCTTGCGGAAACGCTGGCCAAGCAGGCGGACCATGTGATCAACATTCTCCCGGACAGTGCCGAAACGCGGCTTTTCTTTAATGAAAGTCGGTTTGCCCAAATGAAGCCTGGGGCGGTCTTTTACAATATCGGACGGGGAACCACCGTGGATCAGGGCGCGCTTCGCGATGCCTTGCACACAGGTCGATTGGCCGCAGCCTGGCTGGATGTGACCGATCCTGAGCCCCTGCCCGACGATCACCCGCTCTGGCAGGAGCCAAATTGTCACATCACCCCCCACCTGGCGGGTGGGCATCAGAATGAAACGGCGACGCTGGTGAGGCATTTTCTGGGCAATCTCGAGCGGTTTGTGAGCGGCCAGCCGCTGGTGGATCAGGTGATGCCCTGAAGCCGGGAGGGGAAGGTCCGTGGATTTGATTGACGGCAGGGTTGACGATCCCACGAGAGTCCGTTACCCACGCTGTTTATGACAGTTCCTCAGATTCTTTTCGTTCTCGCCCTCGTGGTGGTGACTGGCGTCGCGGCGTGGCTCCTGGGCCGTAAATCCGCCCCGGCACCCGCGGTGGTCGTACCTGCCGTGCCTGAGCCCAAGCCCGTGGGCATTTCCGACCCGGAGGTTCAATTGCACGAGCGTCTGGCCCAGGCTGCGGCGGAGATGGTCGTGCCCTTGGAAACCTATTTTTCCAGAGGGGTGGAGTTGAATCTGACGACGGCGTCGCTGACGAAGGATTTGCTGGAAAATTTCCCTTCCAAGGAGGCGCAGGTTTTACTGGCTCTGCAAGCCGGATTGGACCAGGCAGGGCTCGATAAACTGAGCGCGGAATCGGGGTTGTCTTTGGGAGAGATGGAAGCGTTGCGCAGGAAATTCCAAGTGAGTGCAGCGGCGGCGCTGCTGCCGAAAATCAAGGCTGGGCTGAGTACGGCGCCGCCCTCGGTGACCAAGCAGGGAGCAAGTCCGGCGCGTCCCTCCAATCTGACCGAGCGGCTCACTCTCAGCACGGAATCGAATGAGATCGCGCATTTGAAAAAACTACTGAACGAAGCCCGCGAGGAGAAGGAATCGCTGGCGAAATCCCACGTTCCCAAGACCCGCCTGGACAGTCTGCAGGATGAAATGATCCAGCATCGTAAAAACGAGGAACACCTGGCCCAGACCATTGCCGGGCTGCAGAATGAGTTGGGCGCCGCCAAAGGCCAGATTGCCGCGCATCCTGCGCAGGAATTGGAGGAACTTCGCTCCAGGGTGCAATCGCAGCAGACGCTGGCCAGTCAATTGGAGGCGACCGTGGCCGAACTGCAATCGTCGTTGCAGGGAGCAAAAGACGATGCTGGGAAGGCGCAGGCATGGCAGGGGCAAATCTTGCAATTGCAGCAGAATCAGCAGGAATTGGAATCACAGGTGGCGGCCCGGGTCGATTATATTTCAAAAGCCGAACTGACTGCGCTTCAGCAGGCCTGGGAGCAGGAAAGGACCGCTCTTGAGCGTGAATCACGGGAAACGCGCGATCAGCTTGAGGAAGTGACCCAACAAAGGGTGGCGCTTGAAGCGAGTCATGCCAGCGTGCAGGACAGCCTCGTCGCGACCGAGGAGATGGAGAAACTTCGTGGGCAATTTGAGCGTGATCTGGCGGCAAAGAAGGCGGAGTTGGAAAAGATTTCCTCCGAAAAAGAGAGCCTGGTGTCCGAACTGGCCGGTGTGCGCGAAACGCATGTTGGCAGAGGAGAACTCGCCGCAGTGCAAGCTTCGCTCAGCCTTGCAAATGAGGAGCAGCGATCCTTGAAGGATGCATTTGCTTCAGTGGAAAAGACAGCGGCTGACCATGCGTCGCAGAGAGCGGCATTGGAGGAGCAACTGGCTGGCATTTCCGATAAATATGTCGAGCGCGCAGAGTTGGAGGGATTGCAATCGGCATTGCAGCAGGCTCAGGAACAACACGCGCAGACCCGCTCGAGGATGCAGGAGGAACTGGAAAAGGTATTGGAGCAAGTCGCCGTGAAATCGCGGGAGTGTGAGGAGCTCGATCGGAAGCTGACCACCGCAGCGCAGCACGCCATATCCCCTGCCGAATTGGAAGCGGCGATGGCGCAATTTCATCAGGCGGAGGAGGAGAAACTTCAGATGCGCGCTGAGCTGGAGGCCGCGCAACATTTGACCGAAGAGCTGCAGGCCGGGAAAGCCGCACTGGCCGAGCAGCTGGCGGAAATGGAATCCACGCATCGGCCGGTCGAGGAGGTGGAGTCGCTGCGCTCGCAGCAGGCGGAGTTGAATCAGCGTCGAATCGATCTTGAAGCCACTTTGGAAGCGGAACGTGCTGCTCTGCAAGAGGCGCTTTCCCGCCATGGAGCGCTGCAGAGTGAGCACCGGTCGCTTTCCGAACAGTTGGCTGCTGCACGTGAGGCGCCTCCGGTGACGGCTGTTTCAGAATCCCAGGAGGAGATGGCGGTCGAACTCAAAATTGCCCGTGAATCCCAGGTCCGTCTGGTGGCTGAACTGGAAGCATTGAAGGAATCCTATGCGGCCATCCCAACGGATCAACACGAGGTTGCGCAGCGTCTGGCCACTGCGGAACAGGAAGCCATTAAAAGCCAGGAGGAAGCGAAGAGCGCACTGTCGGCAGCCGAGGCCTCGCAGAAACTCCAGAAGGAAACGGAGGCGGAAATGCTCAACCTCCGTGCGGCATCCATCCCAAGGGGGGATTACGAAGCGCTCAGACTGGAAGCCGACAAGGCCCGCCAGGATCTGAGCACGGCGCTTGGGCGCTATGCCACGTTGCAGCGGAGATTCGATTCCGTGGACAAGGCGGCCAGCATCGAGCGACTCAAGGCCAATCTTTCTCAGGAAGAAAAGGCGCACGGGGTGCTGCGAATCCAATACCGCAATTTGGAGTCGCGCCTCTATGAAGCCGTAGGCGCTCGGAAACGCGTTGAAACAGACATCAAGACCATCGCCAAGGAACGCGATGAAATCGCCTCCAAGCTCAAGTCCCTTGAGAAATCAGCCCCGGCCAGAGTCAAGGTTACCCTGCCCCCGGAAGTTGCGAATCCGCCCCTCGATGGAGAAATTACTCCCGACGAACCGACCCCCAAGCGACGGGCTCCGCGCAAGAAGCCTCAGGAGACCCTTGAAGAGTCCACGGAAACGGTTCCTGTGCCCGAACCGGAAGTTTAGGGGGTATCCGCGAATCCGCGAAGGGCGCACTCTGCCCTTGAGTGACAGGGAATCGCGAGGAAGTTACTTCATGATCTCCCCCAAGATATATTTCGTTGGTATCCTCCTGACAGTTTCGCACGCTGCGGCGGAGGGACCCATTCATTTCAACAAGGTAATTCGGCCGATCTTGTCCGAGAATTGCTTTCATTGTCATGGGCCCGATCCGGGATCGCGCAAAGCTGGGCTGCGGCTGGATACAAAAGAGGGATTCTTTGCCAGCACTGACAAACGCGGGCCTACCGTCATTGCAGGAAATGCCGACGGCAGTCCGCTCTATCAGCGCCTGACGACGACGGATCCGGATGACCACATGCCCCCTGCGGAATCCCACAAGGAATTAAAGCCGGAGGAAATTTCCCTTGTGAAGGCATGGATCAACCAGGGAGCCAACTGGCTGCCGCATTGGTCGCTGATCAAGCCCGAACGCCCGCCGGTTCCCACTGTGGCGCATGCCGGGCTGGTGAGGAATCCCATCGATGCCTTTGTCCTGCAAAAACTGGAGGCCAGCGGTCTGGAACCCGCACCGCAGGCGGATCGGCATGCGCTGGCCCGGCGACTGTCCCTGGACCTGACGGGGCTTCCGCCTGATCCGGCCGAGGTGGAGGCATTCGTGGCCGATCAAGCTCCGGATGCTTATGAGAAGCTGGTCGCCACCTGGATGGCGCGACCCCAGTGGGGTGAGCACCGCGGGCGTTACTGGCTGGATGCCGCCCGGTATGCGGACACGCATGGACTTCATTTCGATAACTACCGGGAAATTTGGCCCTATCGCGACTGGGTGATCAATGCCTTCAACAAGAACCAGCCGTTTGATCAGTTTACCATTGAACAGGTGGCCGGTGATTTGCTTCCAAAACCGACGCCGGATCAATTGGTGGCCACGGGATTTCACCGCTGCAATATCACGACCAATGAGGGTGGAACGATCGCAGAGGAAAATCTGGCCCTCTATGCCCGGGAGCGGGTGGAGACTACGGGTTGGGTGTGGCTGGGACTGACGACGAATTGCGCCGTGTGCCATGATCACAAGTTCGATCCCATTTCATCGAAGGATTTCTACGCCCTCAGCGCCTTTTTCCGTAATACGACGCAGGCTGCTTTCGATGGAAATGTCCGCGACACCCAGCCGAGCATTCGCGTGCCACTCATGGCTGACCGGTCTCGATTGGAAGCTTTGCCTGCGGAGATTGCAGCAGGGCAAAAGGAAATCGAAACCGTGAAGCAGCAGGCACAACCGCGCTTCCAAAAATGGATTGCCACCCTTCCTCCCGGCGGACTTAGCAAGGAGATTCCCAGCCGCGACCTTGTGGTCCACGCCCCGCTGAATGAGGGCAAGGGTGAGGAGGTGAGCGATGTGTGCAATCAGCCCACCAAAACCTACAAGGCAACGTCGCCCGTGACCTGGCAGCCGGGAGGGAAACTGGGGGCGAGCCCGGTTTTTGCGAAGGGCATGAATTTTGATTTTGGCGCAGCCGGGGACTTTGAGAAATCGCAGGCCTTCAGTTACGGCGCATGGATTCTGGTGCCCAAGGGATTTGGTGCCTATGGGGCGGTGATGGCCCGCATGGATGTGCCTGGTGCAGGGTATCGCGGATGGGATTTATTCATCAACAACGGCACGGAACTCGCAGCGCATTTTGTCAATCACTGGCCCGACAATGCCATGAAAGTGCGCACCAAACAAAGCGGTCTGCGTCAGGGCGAATGGGAGCATGTCTTCGTGACCTACGATGGCAGCGGCAAGCCCGAGGGATTGAAAATTTTCCTCAATGGAAAACAAACGATGCAGGAAGTGGAAACGAACACCCTCAAGGACAGCATTCGCACGAATGCCTCGTTCCGCGTGGGTCAGCGCACTGGTGGCGAGGCGTTCGAGGGAGGTTCCGTGCAGGACGTGCGGATCTATTCGCGCCTGCTGGATCCTGAGGAAGTGGCGGTGCTGGCAAACAATTCCACCTTGGAATCGCTGCTGGCCATTCCCGCCGATAAACGCACTCCGGAGCAAACGGCCTCGCTATTTAACTATTATGTGACCACCAAGGAGGATACGTGGAATGCCGCGCAGCAGAAGGTGCGCGCGCTGGAAGGTGAACGTGACGCCATCAATTCCCGCAGCCCCGTGGCGCATGTGCAGCAGGAGAAAATGGATGCCAAGCCGATGGCTGCGGTGCTCTTCCGTGGTTCCTACGATCAACCGCGTGACCAGGTGGAAGCCACCACTCCCGCCGCCCTTCATTCTTTTCCCGCCGATGCTCCCCACAATCGTTTGGGGCTCGCCCAATGGATCATGAGTCCTGAGAATCCACTCACCGCCCGCGTGACCGTGAATCGATTCTGGCAGGAGATTTTTGGCACCGGACTGGTTAAGACTTCGGAGGATTTCGGGATCATGGGCGATGCTCCGAGCCATCCGGAACTGCTGGATTGGCTGGCCGTGGAATTTAAGGAATCAGGGTATGATGTGAAGAAATTGTTCACGATGATGGTCACCAGCGCTACTTACCGCCAGGCGGCGGTGGCCACGCCGGAGAAGGTGGAAAAGGATCCTGCCAACCGACTGCTCAGCCGCGGCCCGCGCTTCCGCATGGATGCGGAGGTGATTCGCGATTCCGCGCTGCAGGCGTCCGGACTGCTCGTTAAAAAAATCGGTGGTGCAAGCGTCCGCCCCTACCAGCCCGATGGCATCTGGGAAGCCGTGGCCATGCCCGAGAGCGATACGAAGAACTACCGCCGCGATTCCGGCGAAGCGCTTTACCGCCGCAGCATGTACACCTTCTGGAAACGCGCTGCGCCACCTGCGAGCATGGAAATTTTCAACGCCACCGCCCGCGAGGTAAGCTGTCTCCGCCGCGAGCGTGCGAACACCCCGCTCCAAGCCCTTGTGACCATGAACGACGTGCAATTCGTCGAAGCCTCACGCTGCCTCGCCGAACAGGCGCTCAAGGCAGGCGCAGGGACCAATGATTCCACCAAATCCCTCCAGACGATGGCCCGGCGGATTCTCTCCCGGCCCTTCCTGAAGGAAGAGCTGGGCATCGTGAATGCGACGCTCGCCGAACAGCTGGCCTATTACAAAGCGAACGCGGAGGAAGCAGCCAAGCTCATCACGTTCGGCGAATCAAAGCCTGACCCCGCCCTGGATCCAGCCACATTGGCAGCGTGGACGATGGTGGCGAACCAGGTGATGAACCTGGATGAGGCGTTGAATAAGTGATGCCGTTGGTCGCACGGCTGGTTTTGCCTGCTCCGACTGTGAGATGGAATGTAGGCTACTGCCTGAGCAACTTCCCACCCTGTGAAGTTGTCTAGGGCACCGGGGCATTTCGCAGAACGGTGGCGATGACTTGTTCGGGGTCGGGGCCGGATTGGGTGCGGTTGTCGCGGTTGGCGAGGCGGTGGCTGAGGACGGCGGGGACGACGGCTTTGACGTGGTCGGGGTAGACGGCTTTGGCGCCTTCGAGGTAGGCGGTGGCTTGGGCGGCGCGGAGGACGGCGATGGAGGCGCGGGCGGAGAGACTGCCGCGCGTGCCTTCCTGTTTGCGGAGGCTTTCGCAGATGAAGGCGATGTAGCGGCAGAGGCGGTCGTTGGCGGGAATACGTTTCACTTCCTGCTGCATGGCGGCGATATCGGTGGCATGGAGGAGGGGAGCGGTGTCGGGCGGGGTGTTGCCCTTGGCGGCGTGGAGTTGGAGGATGTTCGTCTGCGTGTCGAGGTCCGGCAGGGTCATCGTGATGGAGAGCAGGAAGCGGTCGAGCTGGGGTTCGGGCAGGGGGAAGGTGCCGGAGGAGTAGAGGTTGTTCTGGGTGGCGATGACGAGGAAGGGCGAGGCGAGGGGGCGGGTGACGCCGTCGATGGTGACTTGCTGCTCGTTCATGCATTCGAGCAGGGCGCTCTGGATGCGGGGGGAGGTGCGGTTGATTTCGTCCGCCACAACGATGTTGCGGAAGACGGGACCCTGGATGAATTCGAATTTGCCGGTGGCCTGGTTGTAGATGGAGTAGCCGAGGATGTCGCTGGGGAGGAGATCGGGAGTGAACTGGATGCGGCTGAAGGTGCCGTCGATGCTGTGGGCGAGGGTCTGGGCGAGGGAGGTTTTTCCAATGCCCGGTGCACCCTGGATGAGCACGTGACCATTTGCCAGCAACGCGGTGACGAGCATTTGCGCGGGGCCTTCTGCGCCGAGCACGGTTTGAGTCAGGCGATGATAAAGAGCAGAGAGGGATTCTTTCACAAGTCGGTTGGTGCTGGGTTTGCGCCGAGCCTAGACCAGACCATGATTCTGCAAAACGATATTTAACTGGCAGACTGCAGCGGATACCGGGATGCGAGCATGCCCTGGAGGTCGATGTCCTCCCTGCGCCAACCGCCGGGCGTGCTGGCGATGCCGATCTGACCACTCGCGAAAGTTAAATCCGTGGCGAACATTACCGGAGCGCCAGATCCATCGAGCAATATTTGGATGCCGCCAGTCCGCAAATTTCGTTCCAAACGAACCGCCCTGCCTGAAGTGGTGGGTGTGGCGTGCGCCAAACGGATGCGGCGACCAGACTTGATGAGATGGAGTTCAAGCTGGCAGGCCCCGTCACCGGGTTGGAGGTGAATCAGATAAAAATTCAGCGCATCCAAATACCCGAAGGCGAGCCAGAGGTCCGGGCTGGCGGAGAGGGTGTTCGATTCCGGGAGTTGAATGGTGAGTCGGAAATCATTGACCACCAGACCCTCGAGCAGGGAAAAGCGCGCGCTTTCCGGCCAGAGGGGAGTTCGCTCTGGCGAAGGAAGGGCACGCAACCGCCTGCTGCGCGAAGCAATCTCGGTCGGGGCATTTCCGAAGGCGGGCGATGGTCTGGTCATGCGCTAACGTATCGCAGGATTGCGACCTGACGAATAAAAATTTCATAATTTACCATAATTATCCACGATTCGGATCGGGCTCAGCAAGTCCCTTAGTCTGAAAGGGTAAAGACATCCGGGGCCTGCGGATAGAGCGATTTCAACAAATCGAGCGTCGCGGGGGTGAGCACTTGAGCGATTTCCGGCAGGAGGATTTCCGGGGTGGCGTCGGGCTGACCGGCCGTGGTCCAGAGGCGTTCCAGCGGCTTGCGGTAACTTTCCACAACCGTGTGTACTTTGTCGCGCCAGTGAGGGGGGTGGTCGGCATCCGCCCAATCTCCCCGGCCCCGGCCCCAGTGGCTGACGGCCAAATAAAAGAGCAGGGAGGTTTCAACCTGGGCGATGAAATGCTCCAGCGTCCAGCGCACGAAATCCTTGCCTCCGCGTGTCAAATTGTAGCCCTTGGCCAGAAGATAGGAGCCAGCCCCGCCCGCGAAAATTCCGAGGATGGTGCCGCCGCCGAAGGTCATGCCGCCGGCCTTGATGTCCGTGGCCACACCGACGGCCGCGCCGCTGAGAATGCCGCCGACGGCCGACCAGAGGCTTTCGTTCACCTGCTGGGGCATCAGGAAATTTTCCGCACGGGTCATTTCCAAATGTTCGCGCCGCTGGCCCGTGAGTTCATGGAGGAGGATGAGTTCGTTGGAGGAACTCACGCTGCGGGTTGCGAGGTTTTCGCTGAGATGTTCCCGGGCGGTGTCCATTTCCTCGTTGAGTGATTTGCGCCCCACGCCAAGTTTCTGGAGGATGCCCTCCTTGGACACGGTCACGCGGTCGCAGAGGGAAGTCGCAAGCTGTTGAGAAAGCAGGTGGATGCTTTGTTCAAAGATCCGGCGTGATTTCAGCAGCCAGGCTTGGACCAACGATTCGTAAAGCGGCTGCCGGGAGGCTGGCAGCAGCGGAGTGATCATTTCCAGCAGGACATGTTCATGGACCCAGCAGCGGGCGAAGGCGTCCAGACCCAGGATCTGCCGGACCACGGGATAGGAGCGCAGACTGAGTTTCCATTCCTCGATGTCCAACTCTTCTGCCAGCGGGAGTTTGGGTGGACCGAGCTGATTGAGCAGCACGATGACCGGCTTGCCGATCCATTGCAGGATTTCCATTTCCATGGGGACGAAAGCCGAGTCGCCGGGCTTCTGTGAGGCATCCACCAGATAAAGCACGATGTCCGCCTCCTCCTGCACATTGCGCACGGCCTGCTGGCTGCACCAGAGAGCGCGGTTGCGGAAACGGTCCCAGGTTTCGAGAATGAAGGATCGGATGGGCTGCGAGGAGCGCTGGAGCCGCTTGACGAGGGAGGCGGTATTGCCAAAGCCCGGCGTGTCCCAGAGCAGCAGGCGCTCGCCCGTTGGCAGTTCGAGCATGGGATAGGCTTCGGAGATATCGGTAAC
This sequence comes from Akkermansia muciniphila, assembly GCA_943333275.1. Lineage (GTDB taxonomy): Bacteria > Verrucomicrobiota > Verrucomicrobiia > Verrucomicrobiales > V1-33 > JAGNEJ01. The sequence goes on along the minus strand of CALQSQ010000033.1, from coordinate 14,838 downwards.
ATGCTCCTCATCCATGACCTGCCCGACATCCCTGCGCAGCAGCGTGCGGGCGAGGGTGGTCTTGCCCACATTGGTGTGGGAAATAAGGCTCAGGCAAATGCGGCTCGTCGCTGCGGCAACCTCATGGGCCGTTCGACTGGAGCGGACGGCACGGGGTGCGTTCGGGGGCGTTGTGGAAGTGGGTGCGGCCATGTTGGAGCGAGTTCCGACTTGGGGAAGGTGCTGCATCATTGGGCATCATGCAAGCCGAACCCAAGGTGCCTTTGTCATCCGCATCGACGCCGAAGGAAGGGCCTGGTCGCAAGGCTATCCAGTGGACAGCCGACCGCCAGCCAAAGAAAAGGATGCGGATGCGGTAATTGCCAAAGATGTGGAATCCTCGCGCCACTAGCGGGCCGGGTTGACGAGAGGGCGGAAATGGGTTAGCCCTCGGGTACAATTCGCGATTCTCCACCACTCTGAAAATGAAACCAAACAGAAAATGAAACCAAACACCACCACCCTCTCCCTCATTCTGCTCGCCCTCCTGGCGATCCTTGGCGTCCCTGCTCAGGCGCAGGTGCCGCAGATGATCAACTACCAGGGGCGCGTCGCCGTGGGCACCACGAACTTCGACGGCTCCGGTTCGTTCAAGTTTGCCCTCGTCGATGCCTCCGGCACCACCACCTACTGGAGCAATGACGGCACTAGCACCGCCGGCTCGCAGCCCACGGCAGCGGTCACTCTCACCGTCACGAAGGGGCTCTACTCGGTGCTGCTCGGCGACACCACGCTGGCGAACATGACGGCGATTCCGAACACCGTCTTCGCCAACTCTGACGTGCGCCTGCGGGTGTGGTTCAACAACGGCACGAACGGCTTCCAGCTCCTCACGCCCGACCAGCGCCTCGCGGCGGTGGGCTATGCGATGGTGGCGGGCACGGTGGGTGGAGTGAGCGCGTCCGATGTCGCCAGCGGGGCCAACCTCGCCAATGCGGCGACCACGGCGAACGCGCCGAACACCATCGTCAAACGCGATGCCAGCGGGAACATCCCTGGCGTCACCGCCACGCCCCCGCCCGGCATGGTGCTCATCCCTGCGGGGGTCTTCACGCTGGGGAACAGCGTTGCTGCCGACACGGACATCACGAACGCCGCGCCCATCAGTGCGACGGTGTCGGCGTTTTACATGGACGTGAACGAGGTGACGCTGAGCCAATGGCAGTCGGTGTATTATTGGGCCACGAGCAACGGCTATGCTTTCGCCGCTGGAGCGGGCAAAGGGCCGAACCATCCGGTGCAGACGGTGAGCTGGTATGACGTGGTGAAGTGGTGCAATGCGCGCAGCGAGCAGGCGGGGAAGACGCCGGTGTATTACACGAACGATGCGCAGACGACGATCTACAAGACGGGGAACGTGAACGTGACCAACACGCAGGCGAAGTGGACGGCGAACGGGTATCGGCTGCCGACGGAAGCGGAGTGGGAGAAGGCGGCGCGAGGGGGGCGGACCGGGCAGCGGTTTCCGTGGGGCAACACGATCACGCAGAATTTGGCGAACTACTACGGCGATACCGCCAGAGATGCCTACGATTTGGGACCGAACGGCTACAACGCGGTTGGGAGTGTCGGGGGAACGTCGCCTGCGACGAGTGCTGTGGGCACGTTTGCGGCGAATGGATATGGGTTGAACGACATGGCTGGGAATGTGTTTGAGTGGTGTTGGGATTGGTATGGGACGCCGTATGCCGGAGGTACTGATCCGCATGGTGCCGCAACGGGCTCCGGCCGCGTGATCCGCGGCGGCAGTTGGGACGTCGACGCGATCGGCGCGCGCTGTGCCTACGCGGCAACGGCGACCCGTTCGGTGCCGACGGCAGCATTGGCTTCCGGTCTGTCTTGCCCCCAGGTCAGCCATGAGCAGAACAGCAGAGCGTAGTGGCCAAGCACGGGTCGAATCGGAGCGAGGGACGAAGCGGAGTTTGACCTGTGCGGGCCACGGAGCGGTGAATTGAAATTGAATTTACGAACCACGAAAAAGAATGCCGCGCAGCGGTCGAATTTATTTTTTGAAACCCGACGAGACCCTGCAGAACCCCGATGCAACTGAAACTGTTTGTAATCCCGATCAAGAACGTCAGCGAGGCGGAAGCCGAGATGAACGGGTTTCTGCGCGGGCATCGCGTGCTGGCAGTGAAGAAGGAATTCGTGGCGGACGGGGAAAACTCGTTCTGGACCTTCTGCGTGGAGTATCTGGACGGCACCGCTGCGGTGACGGGAGGCACGGGTTCCGGCCAGAAGGTGCCGAAGGTGGATTACAAGGAGGTACTCAAGCCTGAGGAGTTTGAGGTCTTCAGCCGCTTGCGCGACTGGCGGAAGGTCACCGCCGAGAAGGAAGGTGTGCCGGTCTATGCGGTGCTGACCAACGGGCAGCTCGCCCAGATGGTGCAGAGGAAGATCACCACCAAGGCGTGCCTGAAGGAGATCGAAGGCGTGGGCGATGCGCGCGTGGACAAATACGCCGAGGCGCTGCTGCGGCTGCTGGCCGATCCATCTACATCAACGACACCATGAAACGCCACGGACAACTCATGGACGCCATCGCCGACCCGGCCAACCTGCGGCTGGCCTTTTGGAAAGCCGCCAAAAGCAAACGCGCCAAGACGGACTGCCGCGCTTTTCAGGAGAAGCTGGATGACAATCTCGCGACTCTGCGCGCGGAACTGCTGAGCGGGCGTGTGGTCATCGGCGACTACCACAGCTTCACCATTTACGATCCGAAGGAGCGGATCATCTGCGCGGCCAGCTTCCGCGAGCGGGTGCTGCATCACGCGCTGATGAATGTGTGCGAGCCGGTGCTGGAACGCGCGGCCATCTTTGACAGCTACGCCTGCCGCAAGGGCATGGGCGCGCAGGCGGCGGTGCGGCGCGCCGCCTCCTACGCACGGCAGCACGGCTGGTCCCTGAAGATGGACATCCGCAAGTATTTCGACTCCATCGACCAGAGCGTGCTGAGCGGGCTGCTGCGGCGGAAGTTCAAGGACGCGGGCGTGCTGGAGGTGTTCGATCGCATCCTCGCCAGCTACCAGACGGCTCCGGGCCGGGGCGTGCCCATCGGCAATCTGACCTCGCAGCATTTTGCCAATTTTTACCTCGCTCCGCTGGACCGGTGTATCAAGGAGCACCTCCAGCGCCGCTGCTACGTGCGCTACATGGATGACTTCGTGGTCTGGGGTGCGACCGCCGCCGAGCTGCGCGAGGTATGGCTGAAGGTGGAAGCGTTCCTCGCGGCGGAACTGCGGCTGGAGCTGAAACCCAACGTGATGCTGAACCGGACGGAGCGCGGGATGGATTTCCTCGGCTACCGGCTCTTTCCCCACGCACTGCGCCTGACGCGACGGAGCAAGCGGCGCTTTGTGCGAAAGTTCCGCGCGTATGAGCGTGAGGGGATGGAGGGAGTGTGGACGGAACTCCAGATGCAGCAGCGCATGACAGCGCTAATCGCCTTCACGCTGCCGTGCCGCAGCCGGGGCTTCCGGTGCAACGTCATGCAAAGATTTGGGGCGGAGGCCAACGGGCTCCAACCGCGTGATCCGCGGCGGCAGTTGGAACAACAACGCGAACAACGCGCGCTGTGCCAAACGCAACAACAACAACCCGATCAATGCCAACAACAACATTGGCTTCCGGTCTGTCTTGCCCCCAGCTCAACCCGGAAGTCGGAAGGCTCCCCGGCTGACCCGGCCACCGTCCCGTCCCCGGACCTCATGGTCTGGGGCGAAGAGCAAGAACAAGAGTCCGGTGTGAGTAGCGCAGAGCACTGCGCGAAAGCTCCGGGCTTTCCTTTTCCAACAACCAACTCTACTATAGCCATCCCATGAAAAAGCACTCCAATGCAATATTCAGTTCCATCGCCCTGCCCATTCTGCTGTTGCTGGGCGTGGTTACCACCCACGCCGGCCCGCGCAGCAGCACGAACTACAACGTCGTGACTGACACCGCCGACAGCGGCGGCAAACGCGCCACGAGCACCTCCTACACCAACGACGGCAGCGTTGGTGGCATTGTGGGCATTTCCACCGTGGCTGCCCCCGCCGAGACCGCCAAGCACGGCTACGTGGGCCAGCTCTACGACGTGACCGGCCTGACGCTCACATCCGCCACGCCCACTGTGAACGAAACGAGCACCGATCAGCTCACCGCCTGGCAGACGCTGGATGACCTCAGCCTGCTGGCCGTGTCCGCCGCCAGCATCACGTGGAGTGTTCCCCTCGGTCCGCTGGCCATCAATGCCAGCGGACTCGCAACGGCGGGAGTAGTTTACCAAAACACCGCCGCCACCGCCCAGGGCGTCTATGCCGGAGCAACCGGGACCCTTGGACTCACCGTGCTCAACAGCATTCCTGACAACTTCGGCACCTACGCCAGCGACGGTCTCGACGACGCCTGGCAGGTGCAATACTTCGGCCAGAACAACCCCGCCGCCGCGCCGGGAGTGGACGCGGACCGGGACGGCTTCAGCAACAAATTTGAATTCGACGCCGGACTCATTCCCACGGACCCGGCGTCTGTCTTTCACTGGCGGATGGAACCCGTGCCCGGGCACCCCGGCCAGACGCACATCGTTTTCAGCCCCCGGCTACCGGACCGCACCTACACGGTGAAAACGAGCACCAACCTGCTCTCCACCAGCTGGATCTCCCTGAGCGGCGCCACCTTCACCGACAACGGCAGCGAACGCACCGTGACCGACCCAGACACCTCCGGACAGCGGAAGTTCTACAAGGTGGAAATCACAAACCCCTGATGAAAGGGTCGCCATGTGCCCAGAAAAGCCATTTCCGGCTCGTCGAGCCAGGGGGCGTCGCAGTTCAGCCCCGTTTTCAACTAGGGTTGGGATGATTCATCCTGATAAAACTCGACGTAGCCAATCATCATCTCATCGCTGGTCTGTTCCCCCCCCAGCGGACTTCGCGCCCCGCTCATTTGTGGGCGCTTCGTTTCCTCCTCTGGGCAGCGCCCTCCTGGCGGGACTGGCCATTTCAGATCGGGCGGTTCGACGGAGAGGGATAGGCACTTCGCCGCGCTGACCATCATAAGCACACGCGCCGCGAGAGGGTATCTGACGAAGAAGTCTGTCTCGTGCTTTGCCGCAACCTCAAGCCAAAATCAAACCATGACTGGTGAGCGGTTGGAAATCACCAGTGTTGAGGGTTGCAAGCTTTGCGCCGCAGCGCATCGCCACTGCGGCAATCATGCAATCCGCCAGGCTGCGGGAGCGACGGCCGGTCTCATTAAACAGACTCGCGGCGAGCGTGGCATCGGCGGGGAGGAACGGCTCGGGCTGGGGAAAGACCTGGCGTGCGAGCGCGTCGGCAGTGGCATCCATCGGCCCGCACAGAAACTCCGCCCACGCGATGGTGCTGACGTTGACCGTCTCCTGAGCGGTGGCCCATCGGGCGAAATGCTTATGGGCAGCCGAACCGGACAGCGAAATTTGAATGAGGAAGTTGGTGTCAAGATGGATCATGCCGTGCGAAAATGTCTGTCAGCGTCTTGCCTCACGAACGGTGCTCATCCACTCAGTGGCCTTCTGCTCATCGAGATGGAGGTGCTTTTGCAAGGCATCCAGGGCTTGCAGCGCGGGGAGACCTGGCAGGCCGTTCTCGTCGGATTGAAGAATAGTGAGCAAGCCGCTACCTTTTTCCGGCAGCCGCCCGGGTTCTTTCGCAACCACGTGGCCGTGGTTGATCTCGACTTCCAGCGTCAAATAGCTCATGGAAACAGCTTAATCGCTTCACTGCCCAGTGCGAACCAAATTTTCGCCAAACCAAACTCCTGACGACCGAAATTCCCAGAATATGAAAAACCAGCGCCACGCAACCCCGCAAGTTTTACTGGGTGGAAATCACGAAGCCATGAGGAAAGGGCACCAATTTATGTGCCCGGAACGGCCTTGGCGGCCTCGTTGAGCCAGAGGGCGGCGCAGTTCAGCCGCGTTTTCAACTAGGGTTGGGATGATTCATCCTGATAAAACTCGACGTAGCCAATCATCATTTCATCGCTGGTCTGTTCCCCCCAGCGGACTTCGCGTTTGGGATCCGGGTTGGCGGGATTTGCAGAGCTGTTGTCATACCAGCCGATGGCTCTGACCTGTGATCCGGCGGGCAGCCGGGGAGGGACGGTGTAGCGGTAGGCGTGCTGCCAGTTGAAATCATAACGCGGCACATCCAGTAGTGTGCGCACATCCCCGTTGGGCAGGGTGATCTCGTAGCGGAAGGACTGCCCGCGCACGTGCATGTGGGGCATGAGGCTCAGGAAGCGGACGGGCTTGGACACGGGAATACTCGCCGACTCGGGATGGCGGGCGGCTCCGGCGGGGATCTTAATGCCCGGATTGGCAATGCCGAAAACCTGCACCACGTGGTCGGGTTTGCGGGGAGTGAAGATCAGGCCCACACGGACCTGGTCCTGCGTCGCCGTGCCATTGGGGGTGTAGTGGATTTGAAATTTAAGTTTGCTGCCACCCGGGATGAATTTCCCGTATCCATCCGGATACCGAACGTAATTGCTGCCCGGGACAAAGGCCGCGAGGAAATCATCATTGCCCTCACCGCGCGGCTTGCGGTCGCGACCATCCGCCGGTGTGGTAAAGACCAGGACATGGTGGACAACTTCGCGCGCGGTGGGTTGCACCTCCCAGCCTTGAATCCATCTGTCTTCCGGAATATCCATGGCCATGGTGACGTAACGGTAGGGCATGATGCCTTCGGCCTTTACCTGCATGGGTTCGGGGATCTGGTAAATTTTATCCGGAGTGCCAATCATCCACGCGTCGGGCCACGCCCGCTGCTGGGGGGCCTGGGCGGGATCGCCCTCCGGCATCCCGGCGGCCAGCCAGGCGAGAAGATCCTGACGATCCGCCGCACTGAGTGAACGGTCATTGATCCACGGCGTTTCCTGCACGGTGACATGCGCTCCCCAAGGTGGCATGGTGCCATCGGAAACGACCTGACGGATCATGCCGGATTTGGCTTTGACCTGCGCATAGGTTTCCAGGCGAAAGGGGGCGATGCCGCCGGTGCGGTGGCATTCGAGGCAGTTGAATTGCATCAGCCGCGAAATGCGACCATGGTAATCCGGGGCCGAGTTTGCCTGATCAGGCACAGCATCCAACGCGCATCCGGGAGCGGAAGTGGCGGCGATGGCAACGGGCTTGCCTGCGATGACGGATTCCAGAGCGTCGGTGAGGAAATGCTGCTTTGGAAAATCATGCGAATATCCGAGACCGTATTGGTCATCGATCGCGCCGCGGTAAACAAGGGTCTGCGCGGCATCGAGCACGAAGACATCCGTGGAGGATTTGGCGCCGAGCGCGGAAAGGAAGGGTTCGAGATTTTTGGAATGAACCGGGCCGTTGAGCGGCAGTCCGTTGAGATCATCGGTGGAATTGATCGCGAGGAAATGAAACGCGATGCCGCGCTGGCTGAATTGTTCCTCCAGTCGCGCAAGGGTGGGCAGGTAACGTTTGCCGATGGGGCAGCTGGGACTGACCAGCGCCAGAACTGTGGCAGTAGGGGCAGGGGAGGATTTCCAAGCGGCATCCAGCGCGATGCGCCGTCCGATATGATATTCGGTGGGCTTGAGCCGCGCGGGGGCTTGTTTGGAGACGGGAAATTCGAAGGGTGGGGGAGCCTGATCGGAGGGCGGGCCGGGCCAGGGATTGCGCAATTTCGCCAGAGCCAGCTTGATCTCAGGAAGGGAAACCGTGCCGTCCTCATCGCGGTCCATTTTCAGCAACCAGCCGAGGTCCCCCAGCTCCCTTTTGGAGAGGGTTCCGTCATGGTTTTTGTCGACTTTGGCGAAACTTTCCAGAAAGGCATTTTCCGAGGGCAGGGTTTGTCGCAACGCAAGAGCGCTGTCTCTGCCCAGTCGGTCCAGGGCCTCCTCGATGGTCACCATTCCGTCCTGATCCACATCCGCGCCTTCCAGCACGGAAGCCCAGGGGGCGGCGGCCAATTCCTTGGCGCTCAATTTCTGATCTCCGTTCGTGTCATACCGGGCAAACTGTTCGGCATGCGGACCTGCCATCGCAGGGAGGATGCAGGCGAGACCAAGGACGAAGGGGAGGGGAAATTTCATCGCGGGAGACTACCGCGCCTTGTGACGAGCGCCAGCCAATTTACCTCAACCCACACCGCCGCGGAGCGCCGTCACGGCCTCCCGCAGAAGGTTGGCGTTGTCGAAAGATGCGGACGGAGGCGGAGGGTTTTCGCAGGCTGCGGTGAGCAGTGGGAGGGCGCGGAGCAAATGATCGACGATAGTCACGGTTGCCGTTTGAGCGGTGCGGGAAAGCGGATTCAGATCGATGGTGATGACCTGCCTGCCACCGCGCACGAGGGCCTGACAGCGGTCACCATCCTCGAGGGGAACGAAGACGACGTCGGCCTTCCAAATGCCGTCGGGGTGAACCCAGCGGCGGTTGTGATCCAGATGCTCCAGCGCATGCGTGCGACTGGGCATGAGCACATCCCGGGCACCCGCGCTGATTAACATCCTGCGGATGGCCTGCTCGCGTTCTGGTGAGGTGTGGAAAATGTTGACCTCGAGCCGGGCGTTGCAGGCTTTCGCTAGGGCGATCATTTCCTGGGCGGCTAGGGCACAGACGTTTCCGTTGATGGAAAGCACGGGATGCTTTGCTCCCAGGAGTCTGCGGGCGGCCTCGGCAATGGCCGCGTGCGCGAAAGGATGTGTGCGTTCACCGAGCAGATAATCCAGCGCTTCCCCGCGGCCATGCGCAATCAATCCGTGAGGTGAGGTCACCCCCGCCGCCACTCCGGCCACGATTTTTTCCCGCATCATGAGCGAGAGGTAACGGGGATGGGTGGTGGAAACGGCTTCCGGGGACACGGAGATTATTTCGCCGGGGTGATTTCGATGTCGTCAAAGAAGATGGGCTTCTCACTGAAGGGAGCACCCCAGACGCTGGCTTTGCCGTTGGGCGGTTGTTCCGTGGCGGTGTGGGTGACCTGCGGCGTTTCAGGCCGGGGCTGGCCATCCTCCCAGCAGCGGCCTTCGATGCTCCATTGTCCGGCCGCCGGTGCCGGCAGCACCGAGATTTCCATCCAGAACCATGCGTCAGATTTCCAGGTGAAGTCTGCCTTGGCGAGGCGGGTGTCCTCCTTGTTGATCTCCAGAAGCTTTTCCGCAGGAGCGATCCGGCAGCGGTAACCACTGGTGCCGCCAATGCCGACGGAGAAGCGCGGGAAACTACGCCGCTTGCTGCTGGCGCGCACCTTTGCCTTGACGGTGCCACCCTGTTTGAGGCTTTTGCCCATCAGCAAGCCACCCTCGGTGAGTGGTTCGATCCCCAGTTGGAGCATTTTGTTTTCGCCCTCGGCGACAATCGTAAACGTCCCCTCGATGACCATGAGTTCATCCGGCAGGGGCCCCTCGGGGAGTGAGGAGAAATCTTGTTTCACCACTTCGGGAGCCGCCGGGGGATCCGCGAGGAGTTGGGCGGCGGCGATGAGGCTCATCACCAGGGGAAGCGATGTGGTGCGCAGGGATTGCAGGGAGGTTTTCATACAGACTTGAGTTTTTGAGCGGCGTGCCGGCGGCGGGTGGCCAGCCAGTTGGAGAGACTCGGAAACGTGAGGCCGAAATTTTTCATGTAAAGCATGACTGCACCGAAGCTGAAAAAGACTCCCAGCACACCCCAGGCGCCGAGTGCCGGGGACAGGCGCCCACCCTCACCCATGCGCAATCCGATGGTGTAGGTGAAATAAACCAGCACAAACAAGCCCACGGCCATGGCCACGCCACCAAGTACGCCACGCCGCGCAGTGACGATGCCGAGAGGCGCTGCGAGCAGAATCATGAGGAAACAACGGAAGGGGAGCGAAAGGCGCGCGTGCAGGGTCGTTTGGTAGCGCCACAGTTTTTTCTCCTCCAGGGACACGGAGGAATTCAGATAGGCCGCGAGTTCCGGCACGGAAAGGAATTCGCTGTTGATCTTCCCGCTCAGAATGGTCCAGGGAGTTTCCGACCAGGGCTCATCGACCATGAGCTTTTCGTAGGAGGGAATGGTCTGTGCGGGTGGGGGAGGGGGATTGGCCAGGACCGCGGCATCGATGACGTGGGCATCAAAGAGTCGCCATTTATTAATTCCGGGAAACCAGTTTGCCCGTTTGGCATACCAAGTCTTCAGCATGTTGCCGTTGCCATCATCCTGAATGACCACGACAAAGTCAATTTTCGGGCCGGTCAGACTGAGGTTGTTGGGAACGCGCCACATGTACCAGGTGCGGTGCTCCTCGCGGTTGCGGAACATTACGTTGTAGGTCGATGCGGCCTCCCGGCGGTTTTTTTGAGCGCCGCGGCTGTCACCTTTGTCCGCGAGACGGAGCATCGTTTCCTTGGCCCCCTGCGCGCTGGGAGCCCATTCGTAATTCATGGCGAGGACGATGAGTGAGGCTGCGGCGCCGATCACCAGCAAGGGCAGCAGAATGCGGACGAGGCTGAGGCCTGCTCCGAGCATGGAAATGATTTCATTGCGCCGGGACATGGCGCTGAGCGTGTAGAGCGTGGCGAGGAGAACGGCGGCGTCCATGATCATCACCAGGATCTCCGGAATCTGGCGAAGGTAAAACTGGCCGACCATCAGCGGGGTGAAATTGGCTTTCAGAAAATCATTCGCATTGTCCAGCAGATCCATGGTGATCTTGATGGCAATGATCGCCAGGAGACACAGCATGAACGGGGCAAGAAAATTTCTGACCAGATACTGGTCCAGAATGCTGCTGCGATGGTAAAGAGTGTAGAGCACTGGCAGGCTCATCCATGCCGCGGAAATGATGATCAGTTTTAAATAATAGGCCCATGGGGAGGGGATCTCCCCCATGGTTCCATAATGCGCGGCATCCCAGTTTTCATGGATGTCATTCACCAGCCACAGCACCAGAAAGGCAAAGGACATGAGCACGAGCGGGAGCGTCAGCATGCGTCCGCGCAGCCGTATAAACGCAAGAACCAGGGCTGGAAGCAGGCACCAGGCACCCAAACGCCAGTGCCTGGCAAAAAAATCATGCAGGAAATCGGCCTGAGCGTCGCGGGAGAGTGCGAGGTGATATGCAAGGGTTGAATTCTGGGGGGAATCCCTGGTGTAGGCGGCGGCGTGAACCCAGACCAGAACCATCAGAACCGTCACCCCAAGCAAGGCCGCCGCCGTGGTAAGGTGGGGTGGTTTGCGCAACAGTTCCAGCACCCGGTGCAGCACTCCGCGCAGCTGCTGCCAGCGCGTGATGGAAGGTCGTGGTTTGGTCGGTGTTTTTTCTGCGTCCATGCCGGAAGCGATCTCTCTTTGAGACGTGCGGCGAGTTACCCCGCCACGGTGGAACGGTCAACCTCCGAGTGGTGGATTTTCCCGGATTGCCAGCGGGGCCGCGAGTGGCTATAGCTTGAACATGTCGCAACCCTACCAGCCTGATCACCTCACCCCGCTGCCCGGGGATCTGTCGCCAGCCATTGGGTGCATCGGCAGCGGATTCATCATGACGGACTGTCAGCTGCCTGCCTATCGCGCCGCAGCATTGAATGTCGGGGCCATCGCCAGCAGAACGCGAGCGCATGCGGCGGAGGTTGCCGCCCGGCACGGCATACCGACGGTTCATGATGACGTGGCCAGCCTGCTGGATGACGCGTCCATTTCCATCCTGGACATTGCCGTTCCGCCGGATGAACAGGCGACCATCATTCGCGAGGCGGTGCGGCGATCGCATATTCGGGGGATCCTGGCACAAAAACCGCTGGGGGTGAATTTCGCCGAGGCCCGGGAAATCGTCCGCTGGTGTGAGGATGCCGGCGTCACGCTGGCGGTGAATCAGAACATGAGGCACGACCATTCCATCCGCGCCTGTTACAATCTCCTGCGCCATGGAGACCTGGGCCAACCCGTGCTGGCCACGCTGGAAATGCGCGCCATCCCCCACTGGATGCCGTGGCAGGAACGGCTTGGATTTGTGACGCTGCGCATCATGTCGATTCACCATCTGGATGCGATGCGTTTCCTGTTTGGAAATCCGCAGCGCATCTTTGCCAGCATCCGACCGGATCCGAGAACAAAATTTCCGCACACCGACGGCATCGTGTTGAGCATTTTGGAATACGAAAATGGCTTCCGGGCGATGTGTTGCGACGATGTCTGGGCCGGGCCGGCGTGCGAGGGGGCGGCGGCGGATCTGGGGATTTGCTATCGCGTCGAAGGAACCAGCGGCATGGCGCGCGGGACGATCGGCTGGCCTTCCTATCCGGCGCGGGAGCCCAGCACGCTGGATTATACGACTATTTCCAGCGGTGCATGGCAACAGCCCCGGTGGCCCGAGGTTTGGTTTCCGGATGCCTTTATCGGGCCGATGGCGGATCTGATGCGGGCCCTGGAGGAAAAGCGCCCGCCCGAAACCAGCGGTGCCGACAACCTGCACACGATGGCGTTGGTGGAAGCCGCTTATCGCAGCGCCGCGGAACACCGGGCGGTGGAGTTGCAGGAAATGTGGTGAGCAAATTTCCTACAAGCTGAGGTGCCCGAGGGCGAGCAGCCCGTAGTATGTGTATTCGCAATCGAGCACATCATCCGACCAATTGCCATGGAAGCCACCCTCCGCCGACCAGAGAGTGTCGATGTAGTCGAGACACATTTCCCTGTAAGGCCGATAGTCCGTCTGCAGGCCGTCCAGCGCATGCAGCGCCACGGCAGTGCTGAGCAGATCGGGCATGGGGGCCATGGCGAAGGCTTTGAAGCCACCCTCCGGCGAGACCTGGGAAAGCAGCCAGTCGCCCAGTTCCGCAGGAGCCGTCACCCGCAGATGGCGATGCAACGCCACCGCGGCGGCCGTGGCTGTTGTCGTTCCAAAGGGCAGTCCGGGTTCATTGGCATAGCCACCGTCCTGTGCGCGCAGCGATGCGAGGCAGTGAGCGAGCGTGCTGCCATCCGGCATGGGGAAACCGGCGTCCCCCAGCGCATTCCAGCCCAGCAGGCATCCATAGGCGCTGCAACGTTCCGCGCCAGCTCGCTGATGGAATCCACCGTCGGGCGTGGCGTAGTGTAAAACGCGATTTCCCAGCTGCGCGTGCACCGTAGGGTCTGAGCCGCCGCTGGCCGACCAGCATCGCAGCAGGGCGCACAGGTGGACGAAATCGAGATTCTGACCATCCCCAAAGCTGGTGAGAAATTCCCGAACGCCTGCCCAGGGAGGTTCCTCCCGCAAGGCCATCAAGCCTTCGATGCCAAAGAGCGTGTAGTAAAGATCGCTGCGTCCCGCGCGATCCCGCACGCCGCCGTCCGCTTGAAATTGCGATCGAAAAAATCCGGCAACCAGGGGGGCTGCCTCACCAAGCAGGTCCGGCGCAAGCCTGGCCACCTGCAGCATTTCCAGACGGAAACTCATGAACGAACGGTTCTGTCGGGCGGGGTGGGGGCAGGTATCGGGATGGTTTCGCCGATCATTTCTCGACGTTGGTGGGGCGTGGCAGCCCGCTGGTGATGTCGGAGTTGTCGGTCGTTTTTGGAGCGGAAAGAATATCGGCATCCTTGTTCTCGTCCGGCAGAATCAATTCGGAGGTGCGGTTGATTCCGTCCTTGGCAAAGCGGCTGGCGGGATAGAGCCGGCGCGCCTTCAAATACCATGCCAGACTGGAGCCCACCTGTTTCTTGCTTTCCAGCTTGTCAGCGCGGTCCAGGGCATTGACGAACTCGGAGACCTGCGAGGAGAACTGGGCGCTGCGTTTGTTGAGTTCGGTGTCGTTGGGGAGTTTGACCAGTGCCTCCTTGACGCTTTCCCAGGCTCCGTAGGCGTCGCCGCGCTTGGCGAGTTCATCCGCCTGAATCACGGCGGTTTCCGATTCCTTTACAATCTCCAGGACCTGCTGAAGCTGCTTTTGCTTTTCGGGTTTGGTGAGCATGACCGCGCCATATTTCACGGCATCCTTGGCGATCTGCCGGTAGTTTTCCTGGGCGAGCAGGCTGTCGAAGTCCCGCAGAATCGTGACGTGGGCATCACCGGTTTCGGACATTTGTTTGGTGAAAGTTTTCAACTCGGGATTGGTGGGCCACAGCTCGGCGGCCTGCCGGATTTCCTCCTCCACTTTCTTGGAATCCTGCGTGACGGCGGCCATCTTGGCGGCTTCGATGTGCAGGGAGGATGCGGCCCGGGCGGATTCGACTGCGGCGCGGGGTTTGGAATCGTCGAAATCAGTGGAGTCCTTTTTGATCTTCACCAGCAGTTCGTCGGCCCGGCCGTAATCCTTCATTTCCAGGGAGGAAATGAGCATGTTGGAATCGCGCACAAATCCCAGCACCTTCTCCTTCTTGCTGCGCGGCAGGGTGCGGACGCGGGGCATGTATTCGCCGATGGCGAACGCTTCGCCGAGGCGGTTGCTGGCGGTCTGGATTTCGGATTTTTCCAGATTGAATTCAAACGATTGGACTCCCTCATCGACATCCCGGATGGCCTCGCTGGCAAAGGCCTCGAGCGTGGAAATGGTGGGGTTCACCCCCAGTCCCTTGGCGAACATTTTTTCCACATCGGACCCTTCCTTCACCTTGAGTTCGCGATCCTGACCGCTGAACATGTAGTTGTAACAGCGGCAGGCGATGATAGTGTGCTCAAACCGGCGCTGGAGAAACATCTGCACGATCAGGGCTTGGAATTCCAGTTTGGCCTTGAGTTCATTGATGCCGAATTTTGCGACATTGGCCAGGCGCATGGCTTCGCGCTCGGTGATCTTCTTCATGTCGATGCCCAGCCTGGTAAACGCGGCCACATCCGAGGAGGCCCCGCCACCGCCTGCGCCGCCGGCGGG
>CALQSQ010000032.1 GCA_943333275.1 Akkermansia muciniphila | reverse complement strand
GTTGTGCGGGCGGCGGCATTCAAGGCTGGCTACCAGCCGACGGACGTGGACACGCAGACTTACATTTTCACGGCTGACGTGATCACGCAATCATCGACGGGCGCGCCACCTGCGGGCTGGCCCGTGGGGCCCATCAACGGACAGATTCTCGATTACGGGATGGATCCGGACATCGTAAACAGCCCGGATCCGACGATTGGCGGTCCAACCATGGTGCAAAACGCGTTGAAGGCGCTCTCCTCGATTTCGATCGTAACCGATCAGGCGAATCTCACCGACCCGTCCACGGGCATCATTGTGAATCCGTATGGCCGCGGATTCGCATGGGAGCGGCCGTGTTCGATCGAGATGATCAATCCGCCGGACGCCCTGCATCCGAATGGCACTTCGGAGTTTCAGACCGGTGCCGGCGTGCGCGTGCGTGGTGGTTATTCGCGATCGACCGATAATCCAAAGCACGGATTCCATATCTATTTCAGAAACGATTACGGCAACGGGAAGCTGAACTACCCGCTGTTCGGGCGCTTCGGACCGGACAGCTACGACCAGATCGATCTGCGGACTGCGGAAAATTATTCATGGAGCTTTGGCGGCGACGGAAACAATACGTTCATGCGCGAGGAGGGATCGAGGCAGGCGCAGACAGATCTCGGGCAACTCGGCTCGCATGTGCGCTACGTGCACGTCTATGTGAACGGTCAATACTTCGGACTTTTCGACTTCGACGAGCGAACCGAGGCGAGTTTTGGAGCGACCTATTTGCCCGGAAACAAGGAGGATTTTGACGTGGTCAAGTGCGAACAGGACAGTGGTTATGTGACCGGCTTGACGGACGGAAATTTTGCCGCCTGGCAGGACCTCTGGAACAAATCGCGCGCGCATTATTCGAACCCCACGAACACGAACTATTACAAGATGCAGGGCAAAGCCGCCGATGGCGTGACCCCCACCGCCGACCCGGTGCTCCTGGATGTGGACAATCTCATCGACTACATGCTCATCACCTTCTGGCATGGCAATCTCGACGGCTCGACCTCGGCTTTTCTGGGAAATGATCGTTCGAATAACTGGTTCGGATTGCGCAACCGGTTGGGGAATAAAGGTTTCAAATTTTTCGTCCACGATGCGGAACACACCTTCTTCAACACCGGCGAGGATCGCACCGGGCCGTTCTCGGATCCGGTCATAGGGAACTGGAACAACTTCACCTACTCGTCTCCGATGTTCCTCGATCAAGACCTGCGGCCGAATGTCGAATACCGGATGCGGTGGGCGGACCGCGTACATCAATTCATGTTCAACGGTGGTGGGTTGACCGCGGCGGCGTGGACTGCCCGCTTCAACAAGCTCGCGGCAATCGTTGACAGCACCATCGTCGCGGAATCCGCGCGCTGGGGGGATTCGAAAGTGGCAACGCCACTGAATCGCGTGAACTGGCTCGGTGCACGTGATTACATCCTGAACAACTACGTCTCCAGCCGGGGCGATATCGTGCTCGCCCAACTTCGCGCGGACGGTCTGTATCCCGCGCTCGACGCGCCGACGCTCAACCCGTTCGGCGGCTACGTCGCGAACGGGTCGGAGGTCGTGATGGCCGCTCCCGGTGGCGGAACGATCTATTACATGGCGGACGGGTCCGATCCGCGACTGATCGGTGGCGCCATCAAGCCCGGCGCACTCATTTACACCTCCTCCACGACGAACGAGACAATGGTTCCGCTCGGGGCCACTTGGAAATACAAGGCGGACGGAAGCAATCAGGGAACCGCCTGGAGGACGAGTGGTTTCAACGATGCCACCTGGTCGAGTGGACCCGCGGAACTGGGTTACGGTGATGGAGATGAAGCCACGACCGTCCCCGGCGGCCCCTCCAATGCGCGCTACCCCACCACCTATTTCCGCAAAACTTTCAGCGTCACCAACGCAAACCAGATCACATCGGCCACCGTGCATCTTCGCTATGATGATGCTGGAGTGGTCTATATCAATGGCACACAAGTCGCCACCACCGCGGGCCTGACCGCCGATCCTGCCTACGACTTCTATGCCGCTTCGGTGAACAACGAAAACGCCGAGACCGATTTTACCATCCCTCCCTCCGTTTTCGTCAACGGCACCAACACCATCGCCGTGGAGATCCATCAACGCGCCGCAGACAGCAGCGACATCAGCTTCAATCTGAGCCTCATTGCCACGCGCACCAGTGTGCCCTCTCCCTATTACGTCTCGGGCTCCGGAGCGAAGCCACTCCGTGCCCGCACTCACAACACCGGAACCTGGAGCGCACTCGCCGAAGCCACCTACCTCGTTGATACCGAACCCGCCTCCACGGCCAATTTCGCCATCAGCGAAATCATGTATCATCCCAGCGATCCGGATGCCAATGAGTTCTCCCTTGGCTACACGGATGCCGATGACTTTGAATTCATCGAGTTTGTAAATATCGGCCCTAAGACCATCGATCTGGCGGGAGTTTACCTCTATGGAGCCATAGATTTTGACTTTAATGATTCCCTGCTGGGCCGGACCCTCGCACCCGGAGCGCGGATCATCATCGCCTCGCGCAAGCCGGCCTTTGATCAGCGCTACGGCGCGGGCAAGCCGGTGGCTGGAAGCTACAAGGGCCATCTCGACAACACCGGTGAGCAGATCATCCTCTACACACCCGGCGGCAGCATCATCCGCAACGTGACCTACGATGACCTCGCCCCCTGGCCGGTCGGCGCGGACGGCGGCGGCTTCTCCCTCATCCGCACGGCCCCCACTGGAAATCTCACCGACGACCAGACGGCCACGGCCTGGCGCCCCAGCGTCTATCCCGGTGGCTCCCCTGGTGGAAACGACGTGCATACCTACGCCTCCTGGAAATCCTTCACCGGTGCCGTCGGTGACAACGACGACGAAGATGCCGATGGTCTGAACAATGTTCTGGAATACTGCCTGGGCGGAGACATCTATGTCATGGATCAGGCGCGCAACATCCAGCAGGGCACCGCCCTGTTCACAGTCCTGGGAGTTACCAACCGCTATACCACCCTCACCTGCACCCGGCGCCAGTATCTGAGCGATGTGACCTTCACGTGTGAATACTCGACCAACCTCGCCGGTCCGTGGACGGCGGCGCAGACCGTTTTCGTCAGTGCGACAGCCAATGGGGATGGCACGGAAACAGTCCTCTACCGCAGCGCCCAACCCCACCAGAGTCAGGGGCCCCGCGGTTTCTGGCGGTTTCACACGGTCATTGCACCGTAGGGCCGGGCAAGGTAATTGGCTTACGGGCGGGGACGCCCGTGCCACGGGGCTATTTCAGACTTTGGAAATAGGCGATCAGGTCCGCCAATCCCTGCGGCGTGACATTGTTGAGCAATCCGGGTGTCATGCTCGAAACATGCTCGTCCTTCTCATGCTTGGCAATGTCAGACGTGGCGATCTTCTGCGTCATGGCCGCCATGTTTCGAATAATGATCTCATCCCCCGCCTCGCGAAGGGCAAAGCCACTGGCGATTTGTCCATCCTTGAGGGTGATGATCTGTGTGGGGAATCCCTGACTCACCGAAGCACTCGGATTGAGAATGCTCATCATGATTTCCTGCGGCTTGTAACGCAGGGCGATGTCGAACAGATTCGGACCCTTCGGGGGATCATTTTTTCCAACGACATGGCAGGAGGCGCAACCTTGCTGGGTGAAGAGTTTGGCACCGTGGGCAACGTCAGCCTTTTTTGCATCGAGCACCTTGAGCGCCTCATCGATGGCGACCTGGGCCTCCATCAGCCCGATGTCCCCTGGGTTCATTTTCACCGTGCCCTGCAGCGCCTTCATGAGCAATTCCTGATCCTTGGCCCATTGCGGATCGGCGGATGTTGCTGCGGTCGCGAGGTTGGGAACAGTCACGGAATGGCGGGCCAGTTCGGAGGTGAGGAAATTCCTCAGGTCACCGGATGCACTGGCGGAAAATTCCCGCAGCGCCTGTTCGATGCGCGGCGTTTCCGCCCATTTGTCGCGTTTGTAATAGGGACCAGTCGTGTCGGGACGCGTGCCCCAGGAGCTTCCATCCCAGGGGCCTTCCTCATTGGCCAGCCGCACCAGCGCGGTCAAGATTCCCCGCTGCAGCGTCGCATCATCAGCTTTTCCCAAGCGCTCGATCAATGAGCTGACCACTTCCGGCGTATGCAACTGGCGCAGCACCCGCAACGCCGCCGCATGCAGTGAGGGCTCGCTGTCGAGGGCCTTCAGGCAGGCATCCGCCGCTCCGAGTTTGATCAACGCCTGCGAGGCCACATGCGGGAGCGCCCGCGTGGTATCAGTGTAAACAGCCTCCTGATTCGTTGGCCCTCCCTGATAACGCGATGGCAGTTCGTCCACGAACACCTGAAATTCCACGCTACCCAGTTCCCCTTGGGCGGCGCTGGAATCATCAAGACCACCGGAAGAGATGAATTTCGTCGCCCCCTCTGGGATATCATAGGCGATCACACTGACTGCGTGGGTGCCGATTCCATAAGCCACAGGTTTGCCGTCAATCTTGATCGGCGCGCCGAAACAATTTCCGTTCACATGCGTGTTGCCGAATCCCTGCGAGGCAGATTTCCATTTCAGATCCGTCAATTTCTGATCGCCTTTCGGACCGGTGAAATGGGGCTCAACCCAATCGGCATGATCCAGATCAAACGTGTCCGGTCCCGCCGTGGCCACGAGGTAAATGACCTTGCCTCCGCTGATCTCCGCCTCCAAATGCCCAAGTCTCCCGGGCGTGGATTTGCGGATGACCTCCGTCGTCGCACGCGGCTTCATTTCAGGGGCGGTCCCCACCTCCTTGGCCTGGCCAGCCATCGCCAGCAGAGTGGGCGCAGCTTCCGCACGATTCAATCTTGCCAGGGCAATCGCCGCCTGGGCCTTCACGTGATCATTGGGGTCGCTCAGGGCAGCCACCAGCTTTTCTGTGGGAACAGCAAGGCCTTCACTGGGCACATCCGCCAGCGCCCGCAGCGCGAACTCCCTTACCTTGGCATCGTCCAGCAATTGAATGAGAAAGGGAGTCGCGTCCGCATGCTGCAGTTGTTTCAATGTGAAAATGGCCGCGATCCGGCCTGGCACGCTGGCCACCGATTTGGCTGCCTGCTCCAGCAACGGCACAAACGCCGCCGCCTTTCCACGCTGCAGGATTTCCTGCTGGGCCGCCAGTCGCAGCATGTGGCTGTCGGCATTCGTCAGGTCCGCCACCAAGGCCGCCGGGGCCTTCGCGGAAAATTTCGTGTCCACCGTTTTGCCGGTTGGCTTCTCCGGACTGACTCGCACGATGTATCCGGCCTCCTCGCCGGCGTAATTGAACGTCGCCCCCTTCCAGGATGCCACATAGGCATTGCCGCGCGCATCCATTTTCATATCCGTGGGACGCTCGATTTCCAGCAGTGTGTCCTGCGTGATCGCAAAGCTAGCATCCTTGTCCGTTAACTGATGACGGTAAATGGCACTGCGTCCCCAGTCGCAGGTGTAGAGCGCATCGTCATATCCCGCGGGCCAGCCGAACCCTTTTTCCTGAACGTAAACACCCCCCACCCCGGATCCCCCGCCGAAAATTCCCAGCACCGGAAACGTCTCATCGGTGAAATGCATGAACTTCCGGGGATACCCCAGATCCACGCCACCCAGATAGAATTCCACCCGCGTGTCCCAGCCCCCGCCATCATTGGTATTGTCCCGTGCGAACAGATTCAGCCACGGGTCCACCGCCACTTCGTAAATGTTGCGCGTGCCGCGGGCATACAATTCCATGCCAGTGCCATCAGGCCGCACCCGCACCACTCCACCCCCGCGAAATTGAAATTTCCTCCCATCGACTCCCTCCGCTTCCATAAATCCAAAATCGCCAATCGCCAGATACAACCAGCCATCGATCCCCAGCGTCACCCCGTTGGAAGTGTGGTCCGGCGGACGTTTGCTGAGATCGAACCCGATCCCCTTGATCAGCACCTTGCGCTCCTCGGCGATACCGTCGCCATCCTTGTCCGTAAACGCCTCCAGTTCCGGCGGATGCAGGCAGATGACCGTCCTGCCCACCACCGCCAGTCCGCGCGGACTCGTCACCGGCGATGCAAAGACCGTCCGCTCGTCCGCCTTCCCGTCACCATCCTTGTCCACCAGTTTGTAAATAAATCCGCGATCCGGCTTGGTATCGATCGATCCATTTTTATCCACGGAAACATAAAGGTCACCATTGGCCGCAGCCTCCACAAATGTGGGGTAATTCACCATGGGCGGGGCTGCAAACAGTGTGGCTTTCAAGCCCGCGGGAAGTTTGGTGGGGAGCGGTTGGGGTTCAGCCACGGCTGCGGCAACGGGGGTCAGGAAAAGAAGGGTTCGGATCAAGGAATGCATCCCCGAAAGGAACCGAAGCCAACGAATTGGCAACCTCTCGTTCGCGGCGCCTCCCCCACAAAAAATTCCCCCTGACAACCCCGCCAATTTAGAATTCCTCATAAAAGCTCAAAATTTCCAGCCTCAGCGAATTATTTCAAAATTGATTGCCATGATTGCGAGAAATCGGTAGTTTCCCCGCCATGATCCCCCACCTCCCCAGAACTCGCGTTCCCTCCCTCCCCCTCGCGGCGCTCTGCCTCGCGGGCATCACGGGTACGTGCATGGGTGCAGACCCGGCTGGTGCCGGTGACCCTGGCGGACTCCTTCCACCTCTGACCGCAGAGGGGCAGCAGGATCTCGAGAATCTCACCCGCGATCTCGCGCCCGCCATCGATAAACCCAAAGTCATCATCCTCGACGCTGTCGTCACCATCGACGGTCAGCCGCGCCCGGACCTCGGCACTTTTTTCTCCGACACTCTCTCGGCAAAATTACTGAAATCCAAAACCTTCGAAATCATCGATGCCAGCGCCATGGGAGGGGCAGCTCACAGCGGACTGGAACTTCCCCACACCGCCCTTGACCCGCAGGGCCATCCCTCCCCCGCCGCCAACGGCGCCCTCGCCTTGGATCTCGGCAAGGCCAACGGCGCCGACTTCGTCTGCGTCCCCACCATCCTCTCCATGGGCGGTGAAATCCGCCTGACCATCCGCAAACTTAGCATCCCCAGCGGCAAGGTGGAATCCATCATCCAGGACGCGGCCAAAGGCGATGAACGGCAGCTCTCCCTCCTCGCGGATCGGGCAGCCTTTAAATTAACTCCCCCCCTCGAACCCGAAGCCCCCACCGCCCCGCGCTACGATCACGTCAAAGTCTGGATGACCCCCAAGCCTGCGGTCGATCCCCTCAAGCAGGCCATCGCCGCCGCCCCCAAGGCCCTGCGCTCCAACTCCCCACTCGCCGCAGCACGCGCCTGGGCCGGCGGTATTGAACCAACCAAAATCGGACAAATCACCGTCGTGGATAACAATTGGAGTTTCTGCGAACTGGCCTGCCCTCCCGGCACCGTTCAACTCCACCAGCAAATTTTCGCCTGGGGCGGAGGCCCCGGAGACCGCCTCGTCAATCTCAGCGTCAGTCGCATCGAGGGCTATCGCGTCATCGCCGAGTTCGATGGCCTGCAACCGCTCTCCAAGAACCTCCGCACCGGCCTCGGTGTTTACAACACCAAGCTGAAATAATTTCCCCTCCAACCTTACCAACCATCACCCACGTTCCTTGCGACCAAACTCATGAATCTGAGGGAAAAACTCAAACTCATCCTCCCGGACATCCTCCCAGTCAATCCCGCCGAATCCACCAAGGGCACGGAATTGATTCGCTTGGTGAAACTCCGCCTCAACCAGGAATACAGCGATGCCACCCTGCGCTACCATTTCAGCATCATGTGCTGCGATCCCGCATCCCCCATCGCCAAAGTGGAACAGGGCCAGGGATACTACATGCGCACCTCCGCCAGCAACCATGCCGCCAACCGCGGCCTGATCACGCCCTACCAGGCGCGCCTCGGCCTCACCTTTGAAAATCAGCCGGAAGTCGTTGATCTTGCCGTTGCCAGACAGCAGAAATTACGCGCCATCTATCACCGACTCTCCGAGACCGCCGGCAAGTTTCCCTTCATCTTCGAATCCTCCTTCGGGGCCGAAGCCCCTTACGAGAACATCTGGAAATGCCCGGATGCTGCCGTCGTCGATTGGGAAATGGGCGAACACATGGATGGCAATTTCGCCATCGCCCCCACCCTCCTCAGCTTCAAACGCCACCTCAGCCTGCCCCTGTTCAACGTCACCAGCGTCAAACTCAAGCTCGAGATCAGCTACGATTCCTTCCGTGAGGACTTTTTCCAAGCCCTCAGCAATGCCTCCTGGGCCCACCAGGGCGAACTCGTCATCTGCGCCCCCATCCCGGACGAACAAATGGTCGAAGACCTCCGCCGCTTCGGCAGCGAATTCGGCATCGGTATCAGCAGCCTCGGTCTCGCCCTCGACACCCTAGATGAAATCCCGCCCCACTGGGCCATCGCCAAAATGAGCGAGCGCGAATTCGAAAGCCTCCAGGACCGCCTCCAAATCCAAAAGTTCACCACCACCGGCCAACCCAAGCCCTTCAACTGGCGCACGCTTGAAAGAGTCCGCCAGGACAACGCCGACTTCGAAGCCCTCCTCGGCTGGCTCAACCGCTCGCTGAGCGACAAGCGCGCCTACACCTACGAGCAATACGCCTCCATGGTGGGCCAGGAATTGATCAAGAACGACGTGTAATACCCTCTGCCAAGGGAGCCTGTCCGGAGCCGGGATGCGTTACCGTCCTTCGGGCACGCTTCCGCTGTCCGGTACCGGCAGCAGTTTCGTAAGAAATTCACGCCCCCGCCGCGCCCGCAGCAGGGTCGCTGCCACGGTCTCGTTCTCCGGCGCTGACATTTCAATGATGAGGGCTCCATGGAATTGGTAGCGGTGGAGTTCCGAAATCAGCCAGGGCCAGTCGATGCTGCCATCGCCGGGGATGAGGTGGGCATCCCAGTCGCCATGATTATCGTTGATATGCACCATCTTGAGATGGCCCGACAGCTTGTGGATGACGTTGCCCAGATCACCACTGAGACGGGCGTGCCCGGTGTCCAGGCAGGTGCCTACGGTGCAGGTGTTGATCTCCCCCAGCAGATACATCATGTCACTGGTCTGACCGAAAAGCAGGTGCGGCAGCATGTTCTCCAGTTGGAGGTGGACCCTGGTTTCACAGCAGTAGGCCGCCACCCGGTTGAGCGATTCCGCGGCCCGCTGCATGCGCTGCCTGAACTCCTCCGGCGGCGGACGGCCTTCGCGTTCGGGGCCGGGATGCAGCACCACATTCTCCGCACCCAGCAGACTTGCGGCCCGGCACGCCGTGATGAGTTCCGCCACGGAGGCTTCGCGCACCCCGTCGTCGTCCGAAGTGATGTCGATCCGGTCGGCAAACGGTGCATGAAAGGAAAACGGACGCAGCCCGAGTGAGCGCATCATCTCCCCCGCACTGCGGACCTCCTCCTCATTGTGATAGTTCAGATGGGGCGGAAACGAGCAGACCTCAATGGTGTTGAATCCACTCGCGCGGATTTCCTCTAGCACATGGAAGATGCTGTGGCGGTAAAAACATCCGGTGGAGAGACCGATGGGCCAGGGGACATTCATGACGTGCATTGGGATTGGAGTTTCTGCCGCGTGGACTCAAGCTCGCAACCCGTCTGCGCAGGCGGAAAGCAAAACCCCTTTTCCCGGGTTGACGTGCAGTTCAGATCCACCAGCGCGTCAAGTCCGGTGGCGTGTAATCCTGCGAACAGACGGGTGTAAAAGTCCGCGCGGATCGCGGGAACATAGGCATTCCAGTTCACACCCCAGTTAAACTCGGGGTTTTCAAATTTCGAGCGGATAAATCCCGCGATGTGCCGCGGGTGCCAGCCATCCGCCAGCAGGCAGCGCGTCACCAACTGGATCCCGGCCGGCTTCAACAGGAGGTCGTTCGGCCATGTCACAATATGCCGCGCGCACGGGGGCAGCGCCTCCACGGGGGTCCGGTCATAGGTCTCGTTCCAGCATTCCTTGGAATCATGTCTGGCGGAATAGAAATACTCATGAAACCTCCGCAGCGGCGAACTGAGGTATTCCTGCCAGAGATGCATCGTCCCCTGGGATTGCTCGGGGATGCGAACACACGCGCGGCTGGCCAGGTCGATCACATCCTCCTCCACCTGACGCACCTTGATCGCCTGCCGGATGTCGATCTCATGCAGGGGAATCGCATAGCAGGCGGGGATTTCATCCTCCACCCCCAGCCGCCGCGCCAGGCCGGTCACCCACGGTTTGAGATAATGCGTAAAGGGCATCCGAACCCTGCGGGTATGCAATGGGTCCCCGTATTCGGAGACATCCACGGAGATGATCTCCCGCTGCGAGGTGGCATAAGGCCCCACATGCACCGCGGTGATTTCCACGGGAAACGGCACCAGGGGCTCGGAAGCGGCCTTGATCCGGTGGGCCACATATTCCATGAGCAGGGAAATGGTGGCGAAAACCGCATGCGCCTCGCGATTGACCGCCCCGGCCATTTCCGCAGGCACGCGCTCCTCACACGCCTCCAGCAGCTCCGGCGCCGGACACAGTCTGGCCAGCCGGCCCGCCAGTTCCCCATCGCGCGCGATCCTCCAGACGAAATGGTGCCCCTGTCCGGTGATCACATGCAGTGGCCTGATCCCCCACTCCAGCAGCAGCGTTTCGATCACCCGCACCACCGGCTCCTGCAGATCAAACGTCCGCCACGGATCGAGATAAGCCTCGGCGGGCGAATCGAAATTCACATACTCCATATCCAGATGAAACAGAAACGATGCCGAATCCGCCAATGATCGGGCGATGTCCGCCTCCTCTGCGAGCAATCTCCCCAACTCACTCGCTGGCAACGCCTGATCCAGGTTGAAATCATATCCATCGGTTCGCGAAATATAGACCGCCGTCGCATGCGCCAGAGTATCCCCACCGAGAAACTCAATGAGTCGACTGCGCACGGCGCGGTTCGCGTAAAGGGTGGACATGTCAGCAGTATTCGAAAGGAATCTCTGCCTCAAGCGCAGGTCGGGGACCCTGTCCGTTTGGAAGGCAACGTCCCGACCCTACAGGAACCGACACCTTTTTGGAAGTTCAAAGACAGGAGAATGCGAAATCATTTCACACTTCCCGCTCCCCTCGGAAATACCACCAAGCCTTTCCCCCACGGAGGGGCGACATTCCTGTCGCCCATCTAAAATACCGCGAAGCCTGACTCCCTTCCCAGGAAATCAGGCTTCGCTCTACAAAATTCGGCGACAGGAATGTCGCCGCTCCCTTTCTCCCCATCCCCAATTTTCAATCTGCAATTCTCAATTCTCAATTCTCAATTTTCAATCCCCAATCCCCAAGTCCCCAGCGGGGACCCATCCATTAGCGCGGGGTCAAGCGAGGCACGAGCGACACCCCGGGACCCATCCCCGCATCCCAAAGCATCCCGGCAGGGTTGCCACCCACCACCTTTAGCTGATAAAATATGCCTGTCCTAACTACGGCAGCGCCATCATTCCCTGCCCTACGGCAACCTCCTCTTGCACGGTCGCAGCCTCCCTCTGCACGAGCGCAAGCTGATTCTGCACGGTCGCAACCTCCCCTTGCGGTACGCCCATCTCCCACTGCACGATCGCAAACTGATCCTGCACACGTGCGCTCCCGCCCTGCGCTCCTCCCGAACGATCCCGCACGGTCTCCGACCGATCCTGCATCCCAACAGAATGATTCTACACGGCCCCCGAACCGTGCTGTGGACCGTCTACCCGAAGCAATCCCCGGTGTGGCACCCCCAGCAGCACCTTCCCTCCCCCTCCCCGCCCCCAGCATTCCCCGCCACGCCCCAACCCCAAGGCTATTCTGAGCCCCTACCCACATCCATCTTCTTAAGATTTCCGCACGTCCAGTCGGCATAGTCATAGGCTTGATGTCTCGAAGAATTGCCAGCCATCTGCAGCCGGGCGGCGCGGAAGTTGGGAAATTCGCCTCCCGTTCCCACCCATACGCCCCTATGCACCGGGTTTTTTCAGCCAATGAAAACAAAAGCTGGCGACAGCCGCACAGACCTGCTTCAAGATGCGCCATGCCCGCACTCAACCGGACCGGCAAGCCCGCTTTCACGAATCCCTCCCTGCGCGGCATCGATGACGACCTCAGCCCCGAGCACGCCGAGATCTTCCGCCCCGGCCTTCATCACGGCTTCTTGCTTTTCCAGTGCTGATTTCCCATGGCCTCAATCCTTGAACTCTTTAGCAGCCTCAGCCCGGACGAGCTTCGGAGGGGTCGCCAATTTGAAGAGATCTGCAAATGGTTTCTGGAAAACGATCCGGCGTATAAGCGCGAAATAAAGCGTGTTTGGCTTTGGGACGACTGGCCGGGCCGTTGGGGACGCGACAAGGGGATAGACCTGATCGCAGAAACCTTTGATGGCAAGATTTGGGCGATCCAGTCAAAGGCTTACGCTCAGAACCATGCTGTCACCAAGAATGACATTGATCGTTTTCTCAGTGAAACCTCTCGGCCAAAAATTTCCTATCGCCTGCTGATTGCCACCGCGGCGGGACTCGGACACAACGCCAGTGAAGTCATCCAAGGTCAGGAAAAGCAGGTTGGCTGCCTGTTCTTTGCGGACCTCAAAAATCGCCAACTTAACTGGCCCTCCACGCCCGGCCACCTTTCTGCCAAACAGGAAGCGCCACACACGCCACGACGGGACCAACTAAAGGCCATTGCTGACGTGGTTCGTGGATTCGAGTCCAAGGACCGAGGCCAACTCATCCGAGCTTGCGGCACTGGCAAGACCCTTATTGGACTGCGCGTTTCTGAAGCCATGAACTCCCAGCGCACGCTGGTGGTAGTGCCATCGTTGTCTCTGGTTTCCCAGATTTTAAGCGATTGGGCCAAGAGTGGAGTGCGCCCATTTCGCTTTTTGCCGGTTTGCTCTGACGAAACAATTGGAAGCGAGGACCATCTCGTTTCCCATGTCAGCCAGATGGGGGTGCCTGCCACAACCAACGCAGCCGAGATCGCCGAATTCATGCGGGCAACAGGCCCGCGTGTCGTCTTCTCCACGTATCAATCCACTCCCACTTTGGCGCTGGCGTTCAAGCAGCACAAATTGAAGCCGTTTGACTTGATCATCGCTGACGAGGCGCATCGTTGCGCCGGTCTGGCGTCGGGCGCATTCGCCACCATTCTGGACGCAGGTGCAATTCCGGCTCGAAAGCGGCTGTTCATGACCGCCACCCCGCGCATTGCCTCGGAGGCGTCAAAAGGTCGGGCTGATTCGATGGGGCTGGAACTGGTGTCGATGGATGACCACAAGATTTTCGGCCCGGTCTTCCACGAACTTAAATTCTCAGATGCAATTCGCCTCAAGCTGCTGACCGACTACCGCGTGGAGATCATCGGCGTGGATGACCCGATGTATCGGAAGTATGCCGAGCAGGGAGTGTTCGTTACGCTGGACGGGGAAACGATTACCGATGCCCGCACACTGACAAGCCACATCGCCGTGGCCAAGGCGATCAAGAAGTATGACCTGCGCCGGATCATCACGTTTCATGGACGGGTCGCCCGCGCCCGTGAGTTTGCCGAACAGTTCCCGCAATTCATCCGCTGGATGCCGAAGGCCGACATCCCTTCCGGTCAGATTTGGACAGAACTGGTTTCCGGTGACATGGCCAGCAGTAAGCGCGATGCCATCCTCGACCGTCTGCGCGAAGTGCAATCGCCTGCTCGTGGGATTGTGAGCAATGCCCGCTGCCTCGGCGAGGGCATCGACGTTCGCGCGTTGGACGGCGTGGCGTTCATCGATCCGAAGGAATCGCAGGTGGACATCATTCAGGCGGTGGGCCGCGCCATCCGCAAGGCCGACCGCAAGCAGCACGGCGTCATCATCCTGCCCGTCTATATTTCCAGCGACGAGGACGAGGAAAAAGTTCTGGAGGATTCTTCGTTCAAACAGGTCTGGCGCGTTCTCCGCGCCCTGCGCTCGCACGACGATCAGCTGGCCAGCGAACTGGATAATTTACGAACGAACCTCGGCAAGCAGGGAAAAGTCCGTGCCCATCTGCCCGCGAAGATTACCATCAACTTGCCCACGCGGCTGAATGCGACATTTGCCGATGCATTTTATCTACGGACCGTCCGGTCGATAACTCCTCCTCCAAACCTCACCATTGAGCAAATTTTGAGGTGGGCGGACGCGCATCATCAGAGAAGCGGAAAGTGGCCGAACCAAAAGTCTGGCGAGGTGCTGGGCACCCCCGGTGAGAGATGGGGAAATATCCGAAATGCGCTGTTCCGGGGTGAGCGTGGCCTTCCAGGCGGTTATTCATTGGCACAATTGCTCGCCGAGAATAGAGGTATAAGAAACATCGGAAACCTGCCAGATTTGACCGTCGACCACATTCTGGTCTGGGCTGATGCGCACCACCAAAAAACCGGGCAGTGGCCAAACGTGAACTCTGGTGAAGTGCTCGGCGCACCGGGCGAGAAATGGATGAATATTCACTCTGCCCTTTATGGAGGTGGACGAAGCCTGCCCGGGGGATCTTCTCTCGCACAACTGCTAACTGAGCAGCGAGGCGTCAGAAATAGGCAAACTCTTCCAGGCCTGACTATTAAACAGATTCTAAAATGGGCGGATGCTCATCACCGGAAAAACGGTGCGTGGCCGAAAGTAAATTCTGGTGACGTGCTGGGAGCACCAGGTGAGAAATGGATGAACATCCACACATCGCTTTACGACGGCAAGCGAGGCCTGCCCGGCGGCTCCTCACTGGCACAACTGCTGGCGGAGATGCGAGGTCTCCGAAACATAGGTGGCCTTCCACCACTAACCATTGAGCAGATTCTGCTATGGGCGGATGCTCATCACCGAAAAAAAGGTGCATGGCCGAAGGGAAAATCCGGTGACGTGCTTGATGCGCCCGGTGAAAAATGGTGGAACATCAACGCTGCTCTTAGCCAAGGCCAACGCAGCCTGCCCGGTAGCTCGTCACTGGCACAACTGCTGGCCGAGAACCGAGGCGTCCGAAATATTCAGGCCCTCCCAGACCTGACCGTTGAGCAGATTCTCAAATGGGCAGATGTGCACCACCAGAAAACCGGGGAGTGGCCGAAATTAAACTCTGGCGACGTAGTGTGCGCACCGGGTGAGAAATGGGGGAGTGTAGAAAACGGCCTCCGACTCGGTTTTCGTAGCCTGCGCGGTGGTTCGTCACTGGCACAACTGTTGTCGGACAAGCGAGGTGTCCGAAACCATTTAGCACTCCCAAGCCTGAGCATTAAGCAAATTCTAAAATGGGCAGATGCGCACCACCTGAAGACCGGGGACTGGCCCAACCAAAAGTCTGGTGTCGTGCTTGATGCGCCGAGTGAGAAATGGAGTGCTATTAACAGTGCGCTCCAAAGCGGTATTCGCGGCCTTGCCGGCGGCTCTTCGCTGGCACAACTGCTGGCGGAGAAACGAGGTGTCAGAAACAGGGGGGATATTCCGCCACTGACCATTGAGCAGATTCTGAAATGGGCAGATGTGCACCACCAGAAAACCGATGAGTGGCCAAGAGAATCTTCTGGTGCTGTGCTAGGCATACCAAGTGAGAAGTGGAGAAGTGTAGAAAACGGCCTCCGACTCGGTTTACGCGGCCTGCCCGGTGGCTCATCACTGGCAAAACTGCTGACTGAGAAACGAGGCGTCCGAAACCATTTAGCACTTCCAGACCTATCCATTAAGCAGATTCTCAAATGGGCAGATGCGCACAACATAAAGACAGGCCAGTGGCCAAATCAAAAGTCTGGTGAAGTGCTTGATGAACCGAGTGAAAAATGGTCGAATATCGATAGCGCGCTGGCCCTCGGCCGACGCACTCTGCCCGGAGGTTCTTCATTGGCGCGACTTCTGGCCGAGAAGCGCTACGTCCGAAATATAAAGGACCTGCCAGATCTAACCATTGAGCAAATTCTTGAGTGGGTAGACGCTCACCATCAGAAAACGGGGGCTTGGCCCAAATCCACTTCTGGTAAAGTGCTGGGCGCACCGGGTGAGAAATGGGGAAACATCAAAAATGCGCTTGCCGTCGGCCAACGTAGCTTGCCTGGCGGTTCATCACTACCAAAACTGCTGGCCGAGAGGCGAGGTGTCCGAAACAGGGGGCAACTTCAAAACCTAAGTTCGAAGCTGATCCTCAAATGGGCCGATGTGCACCACCAGAAAACCGGCGCATGGCCGAACGGAAAATCTGGCGAAGTGCTTGGCGCTCCCGGCGAGAAATGGGAAAATATAAGCACGGCACTCCACCAAGGGCTACGCGGACTGCCCGGCGGATATTCACTGGCGCAACTGCTAGCTGAAAAGCGAAACGTCAGAAACAGCCAATATCTGCCCGACCTGACCGCTGACCAAATCCTGCGGTGGGCCGATGCGCACTACCAAAAAACTGGCCAGTGGCCAAATCAAAAGTCTGGTGAAGTGTTTGGTGAACCGGGTGAGAAGTGGGTGAATATCAATGGAGCGCTTGCCTTCGGCAGACGCAGCCTGCCCCGCGGTTCTTCGCTGGCAGAACTCTTGTCCGAGAAGCGGGGAGTCCGAAACCATTTGGCACTTCCACCACTAACCTTTGAGCAAATTCGAAAATGGGCAGTTGCTCATCACAAAAGGACAGGTCACTGGCCGGAACACACATCTGGTGATGTGGTAGGTGCGCCCGGTGAGAAGTGGAGCGGCATTTCAGGCGCCCTCTACAAAGGCCAACGCGGTCTGCCCCGTGGGTCTTCACTGGCAAAATTGCTGGCGAATAAGTGAACCGTCCGGAGTAAGGGATTTCGCTCAGTTCTCCCTCAAGAACGACTTTTCATTGAAATGACTTACAACGTCAGAGAACATCACGGTCATCCGGCGATGCAGAACCCGACGCTCGTGGCGCTGGCGGACCGCAACGATCTCGACGACTAGCATTTCGGCCAGTTCCAACGCCGCGCGGACATCCTCGGCCAGACGCCGGCTTTGAGCGCCAACGGCGCGGCAGATGCCAGCCCAGGGCAACGCCCTGGGTTATGCGTTTCCATAGCATCAAGCCCTGAAGGGGCGGCACAACCGTTGTCCCGCCCCCTCAGGGCTTGGGAGCCTTTGCCGATCAAACCCAGGGCGTTGCCCTGGGCTGGCATGTTGCGCCCCTTTGGGGCTGACTGCGCCGTGGCCCCAATGCAGGTCATCGAAGATTTGATCAGCAGGGATCAAAGGCGCGGGATTCCGCGCAGTTGAGCATCCGTTGAAAACAGCGCGGCATTTTTCCAGCATCCCAAAACCATGCCAGCCATCTCAATAGAGGCGGCATACCGGCAGACCTCGGGAACCGCGGACGACTTTTCAACCGGCTTCCAGAAGCAGTCCGACTAGGCCGGTTCTCAATCCAATCCCGCCGCCGCGAGCTGGGCTTCCTCGGCGACGAGCTTGCCTTTGTTGGCGGATTTGGTGCGGGCGGTGAGTTCATCGCGGAATTTGGCGATGAAGCTTTCGGTGGGCCAGGCGCTGGCTTCGCCGAAGGCGCAGATGGTCTTGCCATCGATCTGGTAGGCGACGGATTCGAGGAGGGAGACGTCGTCGGGGGAGGCGTCGCCGCTGACGATACGGTCGCTGATTTTCTTCATCCAGAGGCTGCCTTCGCGGCACGGGGTGCACTGGCCGCAGGATTCGTGGGCGTAGAACTGGTTGAGGTTGTTGAGGACCCAGGCCATGTCGCGGGTATCGTCCATGATGATGACGCCGCCGCTGCCGGCCATGGTGCCGCACTTGGCGATGGTGTCGAAATCCATGGGGATGTCCATGACGGTGAGTTCCTTGGTGGAGCCGTCGGGTTGCTTGAGTTTGAAGACTTCGTCGGCGCGGAGGACTTTGGCGGAGCTGCCGCCGGGGATGATGGCTTTCAAGGTGCGGCCGGGTTTGAGGCCGCCGCAGAGGTCGTTGATGAGTTCCCCCATGGTGAGGGAGCCGACCTGGACTTCATAATAGCCGGGGCGGACGACATCGCCACTGACGCAGAGGATGCGGGTGCCGGTGTTGTTGGGCGTGCCCATCTTGGCGTAGGTCTCGCCGCCCATTTCCATGATATGGCGGACGTGGCAGAGGCTTTCGACGTTGTTGACGATGGTGGGGCAGAGGTAGAGGCCGAGGGCGGCCGGGAAGTAAGGGGGCTTGATGCGCGGATAGGGGCGCTTGCCTTCAAGGCTTTCAATCAGGCCGGTTTCCTCGCCGCAGATGTAAGCGCCGGCGCCGCGGTGGACGTAGATTTCCAGGTTATAGTTGGATCCGCAGATGCCATTGCCCAGATACCAGTTGGCACGGGCTTCGGCGATGGCCTTTTCCAGAATCAGGGCACCTTCGGGAAATTCCTCACGGATGTAAATGTAGGCAAGGTGCGCGCCGACCGCATAGCAGGAAATGGCCATGCCTTCGATGAGCTGGTGGGGATCCTGGTGAATGATGTAGCGGTCCTTGAAGGTTCCGGGCTCGGATTCGTCGGCATTGCAGATGAGGTAAACGGGCTTCGTGTTGTTGGGCGGGATGAACGTCCATTTTACCCCGGTGGGGAAGCCGGCACCGCCGCGGCCCCGGAGGCCGGATTTTTTCACTTCCTCGGTGATGGCCTTCGGTTCCATGGTCACGGCCTTTTTGAGCATGGAGTAGCCGCCTTCCTGTTCGTAGCGGGCGAGGGAGGTGTCCCAGTCCGCACGGTCCACATTGCGGAAGATCATGCGGTGTTCGCGGGGATGGGGGGCTTTGCCGGGGAGGTAGGTGATGGCCATGATGCGGGTAACATGGGAGTCGTTCGGAATCGGGCAAAAGGAATTTGTGAAAAATTTCACAAGCTCGGAATCGGCGGTGGGACGGGTGGGGCGGGCCCTTCCTTTTCCATGAGAATGGGGGTGGTTCTGCATTTCCGCGAGTTAGGCCTTTACGCTCCGCGCATTCTCGTCACGTTCAGCGCAGTGCCCCAAGAAACCCTCCTCGTTATCCCCTGCTATCGCGAACGCGACCGACTCCCCCGCTTCCTGCCCCGACTCGTCGAGTCCCTGGACCACAGCCGTCTGCCGGTGAAAGTCCTCATCGTGGATGACGGTTCGGGCGAGGAACAACAGGCCTGGTTGAAACTCTGGGTCGGTGACCTGCAACGCCGCTACCCCATTCTCCTGCCGCCGATCTGCAATCCGGTGAACCAGGGAAAGGGTGCGGCGGTTTACACCGGCTGGAATACGGCGGACGAGACCACCGCGTGGGTGGGATTCGTGGATGCAGACGGAGCCATTTCCCCCGAGGAAGTCCTGCGGGTGATCCGCCAATACTCCGATGCCCAGGAGGGCGCGGTCTGGGCCGTTCGCACGGGCGAGGAGGACACGCAGGTGCGCCGTATGTTCAAACGCAAGGTCTCCGGCTCGGTCTTTCGCAAGCTGGTGGCCAGGCTGTTCCATTTCCCCGTGCCCGACACCCAATGCGGATTCAAGCTGGTGCGCACCGAGGCGTATCGGAAAATTGCCCCGCAGCTGACGGAAATGCACTATTGCTTCGATATCGACCTGACCTTCCATCTCCTGCAGGCCGGGCAGCAGATCGCTGCCGTGCCCATCTCCTGGGAGGAAAGCCCCGACAGCCGGCTGGGCACCGACAGTGTCCTTGCGATGCTTCGCAGTGTGCTGGGATTAAAACGCCGTCTTGGCAACTGGTCGGATCGCGCGTAGGGGGGATTTCACCGCCCTTGCATCCGTGCAAATTGCCTCCAATCTGTGGGCATCCCCCCCCAACTCACACTCCCATGCCCAACTACGATTACGTTTGCACCGCCTGCGGTAAACATTTCGAGATCTTTCAATCCATGAAGGACCCGCACCTCACCAAGTGCCAGGACGAAGCCTGCCCCGGACCCATGAAACGCCAGCTCGGCGTGGGTGCGGGCTTTGTGTTCAAAGGATCCGGCTTCTACGTTACCGACTACCGCAGCGAGTCCTACAAGGCCGGCGCCAAGAGCGACAGCGCCGCCAGCGCGCCCGCCACCCCGGCTCCGGCCGTGAAGGAGGGCGGCTCCAGCGCACCCGCGAAGGAAACCAAGGCGGCCCCGACCGCCGCACCCGCATCCTCGAGCACGTCCTCCTCATCCTAGGCGGTCCATTTGTGCCTTCAGAGCTGGCGATGGCGCGCTTGAACAAGCGCATTTGCATGGACTTTCCCACCTCCGGGAGCTAAGATAGCCTCCCCCTCCCCAACCCATGAACAGTTTGCGTGATTTCTTTTTAATGTACCGGCCGCAGTGCATCGTCTTCCTCATTTTTATGACGGCCAGTCTTCCCGTGCTGCAATACTACCGGCGCCGCCAGCCCAACCCGCGCTTCCGTCCGAGCATGGGCGAAATGGCCATGGTCACCTTGTTTGCCGCCATGCTGAGTGCGGGTGCTGGGATGGGCATCGGCGGATTGTTCAGCGAGCGTTTGGATTTCAAGAAACTGGCCAACAAACCCGAGGCCGATTACGGAGCCTCCAGGAAACCCAACCTTAAAGCCCGGAAGACCGAGGATGAGGACACCGCCTCAGACACCGACAAACTTCTGGATCAGGCGAAGGACCGGGCGATGCACAATTCGAGAAAGTAGGACAAGATATTCCTCGCCAGAGGTGGCCGAATTGGGATAAATGACGACCATCATGAACCGACGCCATTTCCTGAATCACAGCCTGCTGGCCGCCGCCGCCGGCACCGCCAGTGCTGCCGACCCAGATCCCTCCCCACCCGTCGTCCCGCCGCCCGTGATCAAGAACCGCATCGGCGTCTCCACGTATTCGTTCTGGGGATTTGATCGCGGGGAGTTTGCATCGATTGAGAAATGTCTCGAACTCGCCGCCGACATGGGATTCGACGGCGTGGAAATTCTCCAGGTGCAGATGGACGATTTCTCGCCGCAGACGCTGATGAAAATCAAACGGCGGGCGTTTACGCTGGGGCTTGATCTGATGGGGCTCTCCACGCACCAGGGCTTTCTTATGCCGCAGGAGGACAAGCGCCGCGAGCATGTGCTGAAGACCGCCATGTTCCTGGAGCAGGCCTATGATCTCGGCATACCCACGATCCGCGTGAACACCGGACGCTGGGGCACGAGCAAGGATTTCGATGAACTCATGAAGAACAAGGGCATCGAACCACGCCTGGAGGGCTACACCGACGAGGACGGTTTCAAATGGGTGATCGAGGCCTTCGCCCAACTCATTCCCGAGGCGGAAAAGCGGGGCGTCATCATGGGTCTGGAAAATCACTGGGGCCTCGGCATCAGCGCGGAGGGCGTGCTGCGGATTGTCGATGAACTCAAATCCCCCTGGCTACAGGTCACGCTGGATACAGGAAATTTCCTTGAAGATCCCTATCCGAAACTGGCCCAACTTGCCCCCAAAACCGTGCTGATGCAGGCCAAGACCTACTACGGCGGTGGCCGTTGGTATACGCTGGATCTGGACTACGGAAAGATCGCCCAGCTGATGCGTGATGCAAAATTCCGCGGTTACATTTCCCTGGAATTCGAGGGCAAGGAATCGCCGCTGACCGCCGTTCCAAAAAGTCTCGCGGAGTTGCGCAAGCATTTTGGGTAAGGCTCGCCCTGCGACGGAATTGCATTCCCAACCGGCCTATTTCACCGGCACTCCCTGCAGCAGTCCGAGGACCGCCCAGGAGGTTCCCCAGTAGGTGTAAATGCCAGTGGTGTCCGCAAAGGACTTGGCTTTGGCCGTTCCGCTGCGGTCCAGTTTGCTGATATGAGTGATGTCAATGGCCCAACTTCCGTCTTCCCGTTGTGAGTTGACGAGCCAACGCTGCGCGCGACTGATGGCTTCGGCGGTCGGAGGATCGGCGGCGGTGGGTTGCAGGACGTGGAGAACCAGACCACTCGCGAGCGGATCGCTCATGTTTTCACCATTGATAAAACTCCATCCGCCATCGCCGCGTTGGAGTTTCAACACATCCTGGAGAAGGGCACTGGTTTCCTCCGGGGTTCCAAATCGGCGGGCATAGTGGAGATGGAAGACCATCGACTCCATGGAGGTGGGTTTGCCATCCGCCTTCATGGCGTCAAGGGCCTTGGCCCGGGCGGCTTCAAATTCGGGTGGTGGAGGTTGCGGAGTGCCGAGGGCCAGCAGGGCCAGCAGGTTGACGTTGGTTTGGGCATCGGGTGCGCCTCGTTTCTGCATGGTGGCCAGTTGGATGCCGGGTTTCCACGCTCCGTCCGGCTGCTGGAATGCTGTGATGACCGATTTCAACTCTGGAGCGGGGCGCTCGGGCAATGCCAGAATCATCATCGCCGCCTCTTCGATGCCGGGCTTCTTCACCTTCACCCTTTCATCACACCACGCGATCCAGCCGGTAAATTTTTTCTCATCCACTGCAAAGCCACGCGCTTTTGCCTCACGATGACTCCACACCAGTCCGGCAAGGTGATGGCAACTGATGCAGTTTTTGTCCGCCATCCATTGGTCGCCGGCGGTGGCCAGGAAACCAAGGCCTTTGGTGATGACGGTCCGAAGTTCGGTCTCAGAAGGTGGAGGAACGGGCGGAATTTTCGCTGCGTCCTCAGCCCGGCTGAGCGAACAGGCCGCCATGAGTAAAAGCAATGGATTGCTCACACCCAGGGGGGCTCCACGGAATGAAAATTTCATGGAGGAAGCCTACCGAATCTCGCACGGGAAGCAAGCCTGCATGATTTCATCTAAATTTCGCGACCGATCCTCCAACTCCTGAGTTCGACAGACACCCAAAGGAAAACTTGGCGCTCGGATTCACGATTCCTGCTTGACCACCCTCCCCTGCCCGACACTTTCGCAGGATGCCTTCCTCTGCTGCCACCGACCTCTTTGTCCACGTTCCCATCCGCCAACTTTCACCGGAGGCGTTGGAAAAATTGAGCAGGGATAAAAAGCTGTCGCTGAGCCGCGAGGACATGGTGGCGGTGCAGGCGTATTTCGTGGAGAAGGACCGGGAACCGACGGATGTGGAGCTGGAAGTGATCGCCCAGACTTGGAGTGAGCATTGCAAGCACCGGATCTTTGGATCGCAGATTGAACATTCGCTGAATGGAAAACCGGAGGTCGTGGATGGCCTGTTTAAAAGCTACATCCGCGCGACGGCCGAACGCATCATGGAGCGCAAGCCGGGGTTTGTGCTCAGTGCGTTCGTGGACAATGCGGGGTTCATCAAACTCGACGAGACGCACGCGGTTTGTTTGAAGGTGGAAACGCACAATCACCCGAGCGCCATCGAACCTTATGCGGGCGCCAACACGGGGCTGGGCGGGGTGATCCGGGATATTCTTGGCGCGGGTCTGGGGGCCAAGCCCATTGCCAATCTGGATGTCTTTTGTTTCGGCGCTCCGGACACCAGGGCCGATCAGATCAAGGCCCGCGATGTCATTCATCCGCTCGGCATCATGCGCGGCGTGGTGCGCGGGGTGCGCGATTATGGAAATCGCATGGGGATCCCCACGGTGAACGGGGCGATCCAGTTTGACGAGACCTACATTTACAATCCGCTCGTCTTCTGCGGCACGGCGGGAGTGATTCCGTCGAAGGACATCGCCAAGGAAATGCGGGCGGGCCTGCAGATCGTCGCCGTCGGCGGACGCACCGGGCGCGATGGCCTGAAGGGCGCGACATTTTCCAGCGCCAGCCTCACGGCCGATTCCCACGAGGAGGACAAGAGCGCGGTGCAGATCGGCAATCCGATCGAGGAAAAGAAGGTGCTCGATTTTATCCTGGAGGCCCGGGAGCAGGGCTGGATTGTCTTTATTACCGATTGCGGAGCGGGTGGTTTCTCCAGCGCGGCCGGGGAAATGCTCAGCGAGACCGGTGGCGAACTCTTCCTGGAGCGCGCGCCGCTCAAGGAACCCGGTCTGCGCAGCTGGGAAATTTTCCTCAGCGAAAGTCAGGAGCGCATGGTGCTGGCGGCGACGGCCGACCACCTGCCGAAGCTGCAGCGCCTCGCCGACAAATACCAAACCGAAATGGTTGTGCTTGGCCAGAGCGATGGCACCGGCATCCTCAAGGTCTGGCACGATGGCCAGCTCGTCTGTGATCTCGACTGCCAGCGCCTCCACGAGGCTCCACGCCAGCACCGCAAGAGCACCTGGATCTCCCCCGCGCATCCGCCTGTCCTGCCCGAACCCAAGGTCCCCGACCCCATGGCCCTCACCAGCAGCCTGCGTTTGCTCCTGCAGGACTTCGCCATCGTCAGCCGCGAGCCGATCATCCGCGAATACGATCATCAGGTGCAGGGAAATACCCTCCTCACTCCGCTCGCCGGAGCCGCCGGGGACGCCCCGCAGGATGGTGCCGTGGTCCGGGTGGATGGATCCCCGCACCGGGTCGCCCTCGCTTGTTCCCTCCTGCCGGAATGGGGCAAGACCGCTCCGTATGAAATGGGAGCCGCGGTCGTGGACGAATGCGTCCGGCAACTCGTCGCCACCGGGGCCGACCCGGATCAGATCGCCATTCTTGATAATTTCTGCATGGGCAATCCCGATGACACCACGGAACTTGGTGCGCTGGTGGAGAGCGTCAAAGGCATGTGCGAGGTGGCCGAAATCTACGGTGCCCCGTTCGTTTCAGGAAAGGACAGTTTCTACAACTACTTCCTCACGGACGACGGCCCGGTCAGCATTCCCGTAACCGCCCTGGTGAGCGGCATGGGGATCGTGCCCGAATCCAGCCACGTCATCGGCAGCAGTCTCCGCCGGACCCAAAGTGTGCTCTGCCTCATGGGCACCACCCAGCCCCAGCTCGGCGGCAGCGTCTATGCACGGATTCACACCATTTCCGCTCCCGCACCAGCCACCAACGCTCCGGCGCATTTCAAATCCTACCAGGCCTACCACCAGGCCGTGAAGGCCGGCCTGATCCTGAGCACCCACGACATCGGCGAGGGCGGACTGGCCGTGGCCGCTGCGGAAATGGGCTTCAGCCTCGTGGCAGGCATCGAACTGGAACTCCCCTCCGACCTCTCCCCGGAGGCCCTCCTCTTCAGCGAATCCCCAGGCCGCCTGCTCATCGAAATTTCCCCGGAAAATCTCGCCGCCGCCCAGGCCCTCCTCCCCGAACTCCGCGTCCTCGGCAAATCCACCCCCGGCCACCAATCCCTGCGCATCTCCGGCGCCGGCCGACTCCTCATCGACCAACCGCTCGCCGAATTGAAATCCCTGTGGAAATCGCCGCTGGCAAAATACTACTGAGCCGGCACCCGCTGATTCTGCGCCCTTGGGTGCGCTTTGTGGCTAAATTTGATCCCCACCAGCCCACATGCAACCCGCCTATTTCATCCTCACCTCCGGTCATCGCGAGGGCCCCTATCGCGAGGAGGAATTGCTGGATCTCTGGGACGCCGGACAGATCTCCTCCCGGCAACTCTGCGAACAATCCCCGTCCGGGGAACAACGCGCGCTGGCTGACTGGTTCGAGATCATTGAGCCGGAGGAATCATCCGAGCCCCCTCCCGCTGCGGACCTCATGGAGGAGGAAGACCCCGAGCCTGTGGAGGAAATCCTCTGGGAAGGCCATCCGGGTCTCTTTGCTAAAATTAAGCTCCTCCTCATCGCAGCAGCGGCCCTCTGGATTGGATTTCACTACGCCACCCCCATCGCCCTCGGCAGCGGCCTGACCTGCGGGTTCCTGCTGCTCGCCGTTGCTTTGGCCCCGCGTTTCACCCAATCCTACCGCATCACCTCCAGCAGAATCGAAGCCCAAACGGGGCTGATCTGGAAGCGCGAGCGGGAGATTTTCCTGTCGGAAATCCAGAATTGTCGGGTCACACCCCGCCCCTTCCTCGGCTGGCTGGGCTATGGCGATCTCACTTTCGAACCGACCCCGGGTAGCGGTTCACCTCTCATTTTCAAGGATATACCCGGGGCCAGACGCCTCGCCGAACGGGTCCGCCAACTCCAAATTACCTCTCCAGACCTCCCTAAAAAAAGCGCCTTCTTTTTTTCAGGAAATGCTTGACCCGTCAGGTTCGGACACTAGATTCGCCCTCCACTTTCCTACAACTTTATCTAAATTTTAATACTATGTCCCGCATCTGCATGATCACTGGAGCCCGCCCCTACCGCGGCCGTAACATCACCCACAGTGGTAAATCCAAGGCCTCTGGCGGGATTGGCTTGAATCACGTCAAAAAGACGAACCGCACGTTCTCCCCGAATCTGCGCGACAAAAAGCTCTGGGTTCCCGAACTCGGTGCCTTCGTCAAAATCCGCCTCACCGCCCGCGCCCTCAAAACCGTCACCAAAAACGGCGCATTCGCGACACTAAAAAAAGCGGGACTTTTTGATTAATTCTGTCAATAATCATCGTGTCCGACCTAAATTCAACCATCATCAACCAAACACCTCACTACCATGGCCTTCAGCGTCGTTAGCAAAAAATCGGGTAAAACCTACATCCTCCACCTCAAAGCACAACAGCGTCCCGGTGGCGGCGTGACCAATCTTTATTACTTCGCCGGCGAGAAAAAGGCCGGTGCCCTGGACGCCCTTCCCGAAGGCTATATGGTTATCGAAAATGAGCGCACGGGTCTGCCCATGCTCAAGAAAAAGGTCTAGTCTCACGGATTCATCCTTCGTCGCCCCCCGTTCCTTGGCGAAGGAACGGGGGGCTTTTTTCTTTTTTAAACAAGCACTTAACGCCACCCTCCCTCTCTCCCCCAATCCTCCCATCCTATGTCGAAATCCTACCATGTCGCCGTCGCCGGTGCCTCCGGAGCCGTGGGCATCGAAATGCTCCGCTGCCTCGAAGCCCGCAATTTCCCCGTCAGCAAACTCACCCTGCTCGCCTCCGCACGTTCGGCAGGCAGGAAACTGAAATTCAAGGGGCAGGATGTTGTCATTCAGGAACTCACGGAGCATTCTTTTAAGGGTGTGGACATCGCCCTGTTCAGCGCCGGTGGGGACATTTCCCGGAAATTCATTCCCGCCGCCGTCGCCGCCGGAACCGTCGTCGTGGACAATTCCTCCGCCTTCCGCATGGACGACACGGTTCCGCTCGTCGTGCCGGAAGTGAACGGCGCGGATGTGAAGAACCATCGCGGCATCATCGCGAACCCCAATTGCAGCACGGCCATCACCCTCATGGCGCTCTACCCGCTGCATCAGGCCTTCGGCGTCACCCGGGTCTTCGCCTCCACCTACCAAGCGGTCAGCGGCACCGGTGCCCAGGCCATTGAGGAACTCGACCGCCAGACACGCCAGTGGGCGGCGGGCGAACCCATCACCCGTTCCGTCTACCCGCACCAGATCGCCTTCAACGTCCTGCCACATGTCGATTCCTTCCTAGCCTCCGGCTACACCAAGGAGGAAATGAAGTTGGAAAACGAGGGGCGCAAAATCATGCACCATCCCGCCTTCCGCGCCTCCATGACCTGCGTGCGCGTCCCCGTCTTCCGCGCCCACAGCATTTCCGTCCAGGCGGAATTCGCCCGCCCCGTCACCGTGGAAGCCGCCCGCGTCGTGTTGGCCAAGGCTCCCGGACTGGACATCCTCGATGATCCCAAATCCAATGCCTACCCCCTCCCCCTCAACGTCGCCGGAAAGGACAATTGCGAGGTCGGCCGCCTTCGCATGGACTGCGCCCTGGACAACGGACTCGCCTTCTGGGTCGTCGGCGACCAACTCCTCAAAGGTGCCGCGCTCAACGCCGTCCAGATCGCCGAACTCCTCTAGTCGCCCGTGGAAATCGACTCCTACGTCAAGGCCCGCAGGGCGGAAATCGACCGCGCGCTCGATTCCTTCCTCCCCCCCGCCGAGACCCAGCCCGCCACCCTCCACCGCGCCATGCGTCACAGCATGTTCGCCGGCGGCAAAAGGCTCCGCCCCATCCTCACCCTCGCCGCCGTCGAAGCCTGCGGCGGCAATCCGGATCACGCCCTCCCCGCAGGCTGCGCCGTCGAGTGCATCCACACCTACTCACTCATCCATGATGACCTGCCCTGCATGGACGACGACGACTTCCGACGCGGTCATCCCACCTGCCACAAAGTTTATGGCGAAGCCATCGCCCTCCTCGCTGGCGATGCCCTCCAGCCCCTCGCCTTCGAACTCTTGTTAAAATCCACTCCCGGCCAGGGCTACACCCCCACCGATCTCGTGCGGGAACTCGCCCAGGCCGCCAGCAGCCGCTGGCTCGTCGGTGGCCAGGTCATGGATCTCGAAGCCGAAGGCGTCAGCGTCAGTTACGATCATCTCCGCAACATCCATCGCGGCAAGACCATGGCCATGCTCACCGTCTGCCTCCGACTCGGTGGCATGTGCGCCGGCGCCACCGACACCCAACTCGCCGCCCTCACCGCATTCGGACAAGCCGCCGGCCTCGCCTTTCAAATCATCGACGACATCCTTGACGTCACCCAGACTTCGGAACAACTGGGCAAAACCGCCGGCAAAGATCTCACTGCCGAGAAAACGACTTACCCCAGCATCCTCGGCCTGCCCGCCTCCCGCGACGAAGCCCACCGCCTCACCCACGAAGCCCACACCGCCCTCGAGATCTTCGGCCCCAACGGATCCCACCTTCGCGGCCTCGCAGATCACTTGCTGGAGCGACGGTATTGAGAAAGCATCCGTGATGAAAGCTTGCGTCCGAAACCTCAAGCCCACGGTCCTCGGAGTTATTTTCATCGTCCTGATTCTAGTGGTGCAGGGAGTGTTTTTTTCAGGCTTCGGTTGGATCCTCTTCTCCTCCACCAAGACACCCCCCAAGGAATATCTGGAATTGGGAATGGGAACTCCCCTCCGCATCACCTGGGAAAATGGAAGAAATTCGTACGTCATCCGGTGGGCCATCCTCCTGACGAACCTAACCCTCACTTACATCGCCGGAACTGTCTGCGCGAGGCTGTTTGTAAAAGCTATCAGGCTGCGGCGGCCAACGATCACCGCTGGAAAGGTCATCCTCGCGATGATCTTGCTCACCTTCCTGATGGCAATCTCCATCTCGAAAGCTTACTGGGGCTACTATTTTTCAAGGCCTCCGTTTTTGAGGAAACACGCGCTTTCGACAAGGTGCCCGCCGTTGTCTTTTTCCAGATAAACACGGACGACACCGGCAAGCACTCCCTCACTTCGGACAGCTCCGAGACATTTTCCCGCACCAACAACCCCACTAACTCGGACGATTACTACGACCTCAAAGAACGCATCCTGAAGAACCTCGCCAACAGGAACCTGCTGCCCGCCGAGCCTGCCAAGACCTTCGATGGCTTTCCAGACCTCGACACACTCATTCACCAAAGTGGCATGCTTGATCCTTGGGATGGAAAATATGACTCGTGGTCCAAAAGGAGCGGCGTCGCTGTCCAAGCGCTCGACAAGTCTGGGAGCCCTTTTCTCTTTATCGGCTTGCGAGGAGGGCAAATTTCCAATGATCACTGCCCTTTCTACGAAATCTTGTTGCGTGGAAACAAGGATTCCTCCGAATTCAATCTGATTCGGTCGCAGGTTTTCTACTTCGATGTCGCCGGCATGGAAGGCACTGAGTGGCCCGTTATCTGGCTCTACATCGTGATCCCCGGAATCGTGATCGGCCTCCTCATTGTCGGGATTTTACGGCTCCTGTGGAATTGCATCAATAAGCGCCCATCCACCGCTTCGTAGCGCGTGCAACAAAACTGGAACATAGGCCTCAGGCCTGTGCTCTACCGCGGTCATCCCGACC
The DNA here is from genome assembly GCA_943333275.1 of Akkermansia muciniphila. Taxonomy (GTDB): domain Bacteria; phylum Verrucomicrobiota; class Verrucomicrobiia; order Verrucomicrobiales; family V1-33; genus JAGNEJ01. The sequence goes on along the minus strand of CALQSQ010000032.1, from coordinate 25,626 downwards.
GCAGTCCAATGAAAAACACGTTCAAAATTCCAGAATACCGTCTACTCAACATCATCACCCGTGGGCCCTCAGGTCTTATTTCCCTCCCTCAGCCGCCCTCGGTTCCTTTCTCCCCCGCGCAACTCAAGTCAGCAGCCAACGGAGCAAGCGCCGCGAGGTTCTCACCCGGTGCACGCAGTGCCTTTTTAAGCATCTGAGTCACTGCTTCGGTAAATTTCCTCAGCCGACGCGGGCATAGGCGGCCGGTGCCGCTGTAGAGTTTGCCGGAGAGGCAGGTGCCGTCGTCGGTGAATTGAAGGAAGAAGTCGGTTGTGCCGAGGCGGAAGGGGGGGCCAAAGTTGATGCGTTCAATTTCCAAGTAGGGCGGGAGATGGGGAGCCTCGGTGGCTTCGAGAATTTGGGCGGCGGCGCGGATTTGCAGCGGTGGGCGGTTGGCGCGGCGCAGGGTGTCGCCAATTTTGTCGGACGGAAGATCAAGGTGGGTGAAGGCATCGAGGCAGGTGGTGCGGGTGCGCTGCAGGATTTGGCTGAAGGATAGATTTGGGTTGATGCGGGTGCGCAGGGTGACGCCCCGGACAAAACAACCAAAGGTTCCCGTGAGTTCGGGCCGGGTGCGACTGTCGACGAAGGTGGTTAGTGCGATATCATCGAAACCTCCATCAAGTTGGAAGACGGCTTCGACGGCGGTCAGGAGGACCATGAAAACGGTGGCTTTTTCCTCGCGGGCAAAGCGGCGGAGCGCGCTGGTGGTTTCAGCGGTAAGATCGATGGAAAAAATACAGTCTTCCATTGATGGGTGCTCGATGGGAACTTCTGCGGCCAGCATGCCCTCGGGACTGGGAGGGGCATCACCCAGCTGATTCAGCCAATAAGCAGCCAGCGTGTCGTAACGCTCGGTGCCGCGTCGCAACCACGAGGCTTCCCAGGCCGCGTAATCTGCGTATTGCAGCTGCGGCTCAGGCAATGGAGAAGGCTGACCTTTGGCGAAGGCTCCATAGAATGTCCACAGTTCCCGCAGAAAGGAACTGGAGGTCACATGATCAAAGGCAATGTGGTGCAGGGAGATGATCAGGTTGTGTTCGGTTTCCGTGCGACGCAGCAGGGTGGCGCGGACCGGCAGGTCATTCAGGAGATCAAAATACGCGGAGGCATGTCGGCGGTGGATTTCGATGGGCGTTCCGGTTTCAATGATTTCCATTTGAAATGACTCCACGGGTTGGACAATCTGCAGGATCTGCTTGCCCTCCTTGTGATAGACTGTGCGCAAGATGTGATGTCGGCGCAAAATTTCCCGCAGGGCTTGACCGAGCGCGGAGACATCCAGATTTCCCTTAATGTTGTAATGAAACATCCCAGTGTCCGATGGGTGCCCCTGGGCAATGGTGCGCTCGTTTTCCTTGACGGCACTGCGTTGCATCGTGCTGGTGATCGCCGGAATATCAGGATGCAGCGAACTGGTGCGGATCAAGGGTGGCAGCGGTGGAGAAGAGGTCGAGGAACCCGCACGTTCAATTTGGGTGGCCAGCGCAGCAATGGTCGGATGATTGAAAAGTTCCGTCACCGAGACGTCGATGTTGAACTCGCGTCGTGCTCGAGCGGTGATCCTGGCGGCATGAATGGAATGGCCGCCGAGGTCGAAGAAATCATCATGAATTCCGATGAGTGAGCGCGCGAGAATTTCCTGCCAGATTTGGCAGAGCGAAATTTCCACAGGCGACCTTGGAGCCACGGAAGGGGCAGCGCTGCGGGGAACCACGGACTCGGGCAGGGAAATGGCCGCGCGATCCAGTTTGCCATTGCGATTGAGCGGGAAGGCCTCGAGTCGCGCCACGCGGGCGGGCACCATGAAGGAAGGAAGCCGCGCTCGCAGGTGGCGGACAAGTTCGACTTCCTCAGGATGTGGCGCGGTCGCGTCTCTGACATCGTAGTAGGCTGCCAGGATTGGTCCGTCACCACCTGTGTCATGGGCGATGACGACGGCGGTCCTAACCTGCGGATGCTCTGCGAGCGCGGATTCGATTTCCGCAATTTCCACGCGGAATCCCCGGATTTTCACCTGATCATCCTCCCGCCCCACAAACTCCAGCATCCCGTCCGCAGCAAATCGGCCATGATCACCGGAGCGATACATGCGCGCACCGGGAACGGGCGAAAAGGGATCGGGCAGAAATCGCTCTGCGGTAAATGCAGGCCGTCCGGCATAACCACGGGAAATATTTCCTCCCACAAAAATTTCGCCGATTTCTCCCTGGGGCAATGGTTGCAGATCCGCATCAAGAACATAAACACGACGCGAGGGATTGACGAAACCAACCGCAGCAGGGCGCAGCGACAGCGCATCAAGAGCGGTCCAACTCGTGGCGCTGGGTGCTTCGGTGAGCCCGTAAACCATGGTGAGCTGGGCGTTTGTCCTGGCGAAAGCTTCCTGACAGAGACGCGGCGAAAGCTTTTCCCCAAAGGTAAAGATTTCCTTGAGGGAATGGCACTGCACCAGTTGCGGTTCCTCCAGTATGAGTTGGAGCAGGGTGGGCACCAGCGCGATGGAGGGGATGTTGTGAAGCCGCATTTGCTCCACAAGAAATCGCGGGTCCTGTTCCTGGCCTGGAGGAATAATGACAACCGTGCCTCCCGTGCGCAGTGGGGTCTGCACTTCCAGGGAAACCAAGGTGAAGCCGACGCTGGCCTTGAAAAGATGCCGATCCTCGGCCTTTGCAGTGAAGGGCCTTGCGCGCTGTTTGTCCTGAACGACCTGGGCCTCAACGTTGCGGGTGTATTGCCACATCACGGCTTTGGGAATGCCGGTGGATCCGGAGGTGAAAAAAATGCAGGCTAGGTTTCCCGCATCCACGCCATCGGACACAGGTTGATCACTCTGACCAGCGATGGCCGAACGGTCGCGATCCACGGCGATGACGACAGCCTCATGCAGCGGCAACGCGCGGGCGGTGGACTCGCGCGTCACCAGCAGGCGCGCACCAGCCTCCTTGAGCATGGTTGTCAGGCGATGCGGGGGATACGATGGATCAAGCAACACACTAGCTCCACCGCTTTTCGCAATGCCGAGCAGGCCGACGATAAAATCGACCGAACGTTCGAAGCAGAGCGCCACCGCGATTTCCGGCCCTGCGCCCAAGCCTTGCAGATACCGCGCCAGTTGATTGGATCGGACATCCAGTTCTGCGAAGGAAACCGTTTCCTCCTGAGAAATAATGGCAATGGCATCTGGTTGCTTGCGGGCCCATTCTGCAAACTCGCGATGCACAAACATGGGCACTCCGTAAGCTGGGGTGGGCGGATTCCATGCATTGAGCAGGCCTCGCACCTCGGTGCTTTCATTTTCTCGCGTCGCATTCATGGTTCCATTTGCCGGCGCACACTCAGCGGACGCATGTCTTTCCAGATGCGATCGATGTGTTCCAGACAGGCCTCTCGCGTTCCGCGTGTCCCTTCATCGCGCCAGCCCAGGGCGTTGTCGCGCTCGGCGGGCCAGATGGAATATTGCGCCTCGTCATTGAGCACAACTTTGAAAAGTGTTTGCGTTTCGGGTTCTGATGATTCCATGGGGTGTCGTTGGATAAATTGATTAATCACGATGCTGACCAAATCGTTTCCTAAATGATTCGATGATCCTGTCATCGATACTCTCTCCGAGGCAGCGCAGACCGGCAGGTTGAAAACCGAGTTCCTCAAGTTTCCGATAGTGCCTTCGACTGGCTTCCATGGGCACTCTGCCGATGGTCACAGGCAGCGATGGATCTGCGGCATTGAGCAAAGCAGAAAGCACACATCCGGTGATCTCGGTGGCTTGAAATGGCTGATCGAGCCGCGCGGAACGCAGGGCCTTTTCAATGAATTCGGGACGGTAAATGATGATCGGGGCCGGGTCTGGCAATTTCACCAAACCGCCTTCGGTGACCAGAAGATCGCCCTGTTCCCGGATCCGTTCCATGGCCGTCTCGCTGTCGAAACAATGCGGCGCGGAATCGTCCACAATCACGGTGCCGGACCGCAACAGTTTCAAATCGAGAATGCTGGGAACATTGGTGGCTCCCACGATGGCGCGGGCCCGATAGAACGCCTCGGGGACCATGCCAGCTTGTGCATCAAGAATTTCAATGCGCCCCTTAAATCCGATTTCCTCACGCAACTTGCGCGAGGTTGCTTCCATCAGCGGGCGCTTCATGAAGAGATCGCAAAGAATGATTTCCGCCGGATGGGGCAACACTTCCAGAATCAATTCAAGCGAGGTTAGGCCGATGGAGCCGAGGCCAAGGAATCCAAGACATTCCTGCTCCAAGTCACGGCCGCTCTCCTCCAGAATGCGCCTCATGCTTAGCGCCACCGTGCATCCTGTGGTGGCATGACCGGTGGTGATCTGCGGCAGATCATTGCGGCCGGCGATGGCCGCCGCCAGACTTTCGCCATAGGCGGTGGCGGAGGGAATCAATCCAGTCAGGGAGACAAAAGTCGCACCAATGCTGCCAGCGAGTTCAAGGGACTCCACCAGTTGCTCCACGAGACGTGCGGGTTCCTCATACAGATCGTTTTCGCAACGCGGTAAAAAGATCCCCCCCGTCGTTCCAATGGAAGTCTGGCGCACCATGCGGAAGGTCGGCATGCCATCATACCATTCATCCATGATTTGACGCTTTGTGAGGCCAGTGGAGGAGTAGAGCGAGGATTGGAAATAGGCGATGAATGCAGCATCGACGGGAGGAAGCTTGCGGGTCGCAAAAAGGGAAAGTAAGGGACGCCTTTCAATGCGCCGCAGGGGATCATCGCTGGAAACAGGCTTGGGAGGTGCGGGAGGAACAGGAGCAGGCTGGGCTTCTACCATTCGCGCCAATCCCCGGACGGTGGCATGGGCATAGAATTGATCGATGGGAAGTTCGAGGCCGTAGCGTTCCTTCAAATGGGAGAGCATTTGGATGATCAGCAGCGAATGACCACCGAGATCGAAGAAGTTATCATCGAGGCCGACGCTGGCTGTGCCCAACACCCCGCCCAAGAAACGGGCGAGCGCCTGCTCGGTTTCACTCGAAGGCTGGACATAATCCGCATCCACATGGCGCTGCGCCAAATCCACGGCCGGAAGGGCGCTGCGAAGAATTTTTCCACTGGCTGTCAGGGGAAATTGATCATGCACGGCCAGACGCGCGGGAATCATATGCCCGGGGAGTCGCTGCGAAAGAAATTCCCGCAGGGGAACGAAGCCCAAACTTTCACCCTGTTTCGTTACCGCATGAGCGATGATGAAGGGCGTGCCTGCATCATCCTCCTGGATCGTCACGGCAGCCAGCGCCACCGCCGGATGCGCCGCCAGCGCGGCTTCGATCTCACCAAGCTCCACGCGGAATCCGCGAATCTGCACTTGGTTGTCGATGCGTCCGATGAAGTCGATTTGTCCGTTGGGTAGAATTCGCGCCAGATCGCCCGTGCGATAGAGTCGCGCGCCTGGTTGCCCACTGAAGGGATCAGGGATAAATCTGTCAGCGGTGGCTGCGGGATTGCGGAAATAACCGCGAGTAACTCCGGCGCCGCCGATGAATATTTCTCCTGGCGCCCCATCGGCTACAGGCTCGAACGCTCCATCCAACAAGTAGACGCTTTGTTTTTCCAAGGCACGACCAATCGGCGGCATGGCGCCGTCCCGGGAGTTCAACGAGATTTCAGCGTTCGTTGAAAAAATGGTCGTTTCGGTGGGCCCGTAAGCGTTAATAAATTTGCAGGGGAGCGGCCGCTTCGGCCATTTCCGCAGGCGATCTCCTCCTGTGATCAGAAGGCGCAGCGTCTTTGCCCGGTGCATCTGATCATCCATGGTGACTTCCGCCAGAGGTGTGGCCAGATCGCAGATGGTGATTTCACGCAGATTCAACCACTCCAGAAGATTCTCGGGCATGGCCTTCAGGGCTTCGCATCCCACATGCACACTGCTGCCAGCCACAAGTGCGGGCCAGATTTCTTCGCCTGACACATCAAAGGAAAGCGCGGTGAGCTGTGCCACACGGTCGGTGGATTGCAGTTGATGCCGGCGGGCAAAGGTGACGGCGAAATTTACGAGGTTATCATGCTGCACCGCCACGCCCTTTGGTTTTCCTGTGGAGCCGGAAGTGTAGAACAGGGCAGCCAGGGATTTGGGGTGAACCTTGATAAGGGGTCGAGGCGCGGAAGATTGGAGAAGAGATTTCCATTCTTCATCGATCCACAAAGTTGCCAGCCCCGCCGGATGGAGTCGATCTTCCAGGGCTCGTTCCGAAATCAGCACACGGGCCTGGGAATCCATGAGCGCGTGGGCAAGGCGCGGTGCAGGATCCGCGAGGTCGAGCGGCAGATAAGCAGCACCTGCCTTGAGGATTCCCACCAGTGTCACCATGGCTTCGGCGGACCGTGTCAAGTAAACGGCAACAATGCTTTCAGACCCCACTCCCATTTCCAAAAGGCGATGCGCGAGGGCGTTGGATGCCGCGTCTAGCTGCGCATAATTTAGCTGCTCCTCGCCCATGGCCACGGCAAGCGCATGGGGTGTGCGAACAGCCTGGTCCTCGATGAGCCGGTGCAAACAATGATCCTGCGGAACCACGGTGCATACACGGCCGGATGGTCCGGACTGAGGCGGAAACAGTTCATTCAAGGGAACATCCTGATTTAGGGAAACAGTTTCCAGAAGGCGAACGAAGCGATCCAGAATCGCCGTGGCTGTTTCGCAACGGAAGAGATCCTTGTTAAAAATCAGGGACAGCACGAGCGGTTCGTGGTTCTCAAGCACGCTGAAGGCAAGGTCGAATTTAGCCGCGAACTGTTCTGGCAAAATGGACTCCACGGCCAGGTCCTGCAAGGTGAACCGGGATCCCATCGCGGAATTTTGATAGGTTAAATTCACTTGGAACAGCGGCGAACGGTCGGCATTCCGGGATCCACCCAACTGCCGCACGATGTCCCCAAAGGGAACATCCTGATGGCTGAGCGTTTCCATGAAAGTTGCCCGGCTGCGTTGGATGAGTTCACGGAACGACGGACTGCCGGAAAGATCACCGCGATTGACAATGGTGTTGATCAGACACCCCACCATCCGCTCCACATGGTGAGTCGTGCGTGCGGCGATGGCACTACCCACTGCCACCTGCTCACTTCCTGTCAACTGATGAAGCAGCGCGCAAAGTCCCGACAGGAAGACTATGTTAGGCGTGGCCCGTTCCTTTTTGGAGAGATCAAAGAGGCGGTCCCGGACTTGGCTTGATAAATTGCGCCGCAGAATTTCACCACGGAACGTTTGGAGTGATTGCCGGGGAAAGTCCGCGGGAACAGGCAGCGCGTTGGTGATGCCGCGAAAAGTCTCACACCAATCTGTCAGTCGCTTCCGATAAGCCGGGCTGCGGTAATACTCGGTCTGCTGCAAAACGTAGTCACCATACGACTGACTGAGTGCTGGCAGACTCAGACCGGAGTTCCCAACGTTGGCGGCATAGAGAAGTTCCAACTCGCGATAAAGCACCCCCATCGACCAACCATCTGTTATCAGATGATGCGCACTGAAGGCAAAGAGGTGTTCCTGGGCGGTGATGGCAATGAGCGCCATTCGATGCAGCGGACCGATCGCGGGATCCAGCGGCGCCTGCAACCACTCATTGGCACAACGCAGGGACTCAGCCTCGCGCGAAGCGGAGGGGAGGCCGTGCAAATCGATGAATGAAATTGCGAATGGGGCAAAGGGTTTAATAACCTGATAGGGACGGCCCGATCGCGCAAGAAAGATGGATCTGAGCGCTTCGTGGCGCTCAACGAGCTGATTCCACGAAGCCTCCAGCGCACGGCGATCGAGCGGCCCCGTTAATCGCCAGATATAATTTATATGATAGGCTGGACCTCCCGATCCCTGAACGTGCTCAAAAAACCACATACCCTCCTGCGTGGGAAGCAGTGGCAGTTCCTCGAGTGACGATGGCGGGCCGTGCGCAGATGTTGGAGAAGTCACTGCGTTGGATGCGGGGTTCGCATCAGCCAACTTTTCGGAAATATTTTTCGCCATTACTCCCAGGGTGGGTCCACTCAGGATTTTCTGTAGGGGGAGATGGATTCCAAAATCTTGGTTGATCAAACTGGCAAGGTGGGTGGCCAGCAGGGAATGTCCTCCTAGTTCAAAGAAATCCTGCGCACTCTCAAATTGACGCACCCCCAGCAATCGTTGCCAAAGCGCAGCGAGACGTGCCTCCACGGTTTGATTTTCAGCCAACATGGCGCTCGTCTGCACTGCTCCCTCCTGCCACTCTTCCATGGCTGAAAGTAAGTTGAGATCGACTTTGCCATGTCCCGTGCGTGGCAGCGCAGCGAGAGCAATGAAGCGCGAAGGGATCAAGGCGGCAGGAAGACGGGCCTGCAGGAACTCGCGCACTGCATCCGTCGTCACACTTCCCGGAGATTCGGTTACGAGAAACGCGGAGAGAACCGGGGAGGATGCGCCATGCTTGGTCGGCAGCACGAGGGCGCGCTTCACATGGGGATGCGCTTCGAGAACGATTTCAATTTCACGGGGATCAATCCGACGGCCTCGAATCTTAATCTGGTTATCGTCACGACCAAGAAACTGGAAATTTCCGTCGGGCAATTCACAAGCCTGATCGCCTGTGCAGTAGAGACGCGCGCCGGGCTCATGGCTGAAGGGATCGGGAATAAATGCCCTGGCCGTTAGACCAGGACTGCAAAGGTAGCCCCGGGTCACCGCGGGACCGCCGACATAAAGGCCTCCCGCCTCTCCTTGGGGCATGGGTTGGAAGTTTCCGTCGAGGATGTGAAACCGCGCATGGGCCATGGGGCGTCCGATCGGCAGTGGCCAATGCGTCGCGTGCCAGTCCTTGATTTCAAACATGGAAATCCCAACGGTGGTTTCCGTGGGGCCGTAATGATTGAAGACGCGGCAGGATGGTTGCAACTGGCGCAGTTTTTCCAGCAGGTTTGCGGAGGCCACCTCACCACCGAGGAAGAGGAACTGCCGCGGAAGAATTTTATCCGCGAAGTTTGATTCCAAAAGTGCTTCCAGATGTGACGGGGCGATCTTGAGGTGATCAATGGGGGAGGTCGCGAATGCGTCAGCCAGCGAGTGGGGATCGAGCGCAGCCGTTTCTGAAATGAGCCGCAGTGTCCCCCCATTAAGCAGCGGAGGAAACAACAGTGTGACCGTGGAATCCACGGACAATGGCTGCAGCAATGCCGCGCAACCCGTGCCCTTCCAGTCGGTGCGGGCGAAAAATGCATTGTGATAGGCGATGACCTGACGATGCTCGACTACGACACCTTTGGGTTTTCCTGTTGATCCCGAAGTGTAGATTACATAGCAGCCGTTACCAGGTGAGACGGAGGGAAGAGCGGCCTTTTGATGGGCGGACAGAACAGAATCATTAGTTCCTGATGGGCTGATGGCGAGGATCCTTGGGAGATCAGAGGGAATTCCGTCGAACAGCCCGGACGTGCTTACCACCGCGGAGGCACCGCAATCCTCCAGTATTTGCCGCAGGCGCTCGAGTGGTTCGCGGGGATCAATGGGAACATAAACAGCGCCGGCTTTGAGGATTCCCATCAAGCCGACGATCATTTCCAGCGAACGGTGCGCAACAACCGCGACCCGTTGCTCCAGACCTACGCCATGGTTCCTGAGGGTCATGGCGAGATGGCCGGATAGTGAGTCCAGTTCCTCGAAAGTGATGGAACCATGATCGTCGACGGCGGCAACTGCGTTGGGAGTTCTCCGGACTTGCTCTGAAAACAATGAGTGAACCGTGGAGTCTGGCGGATAGAAACCGACAACAGCATCTTTTGCTTTGTCCCCCATGGGAACGACGGTGGATATTTCCAGCACGGCGGCCAGCAAAGCGGGCGTTGTGTTTGTGAGCAGCAGGCGAATCGAAACAGGATGGCCGAGCAATTCGGAAAGGCGGGCGACAACCCGCATGGCGAGAAGCGAGTGACCGCCAAGTTCAAAGAAATCGTCATCCCGATGAATGGATCCTCTATTCAACACGAAGCTGAATACCTCGATGATCATTTTCTCCAGATGGGATTCTGCCTGCGGGCCTAGCTTGGCAATTTCATCATCCACCAGTGCGAGCAACGCACGCGCATCCACCTTTCCATTCGGATTGATCGGCAGGTCCTTGACAATCCGAATTCGTGACGGCAGATGAGTTGCAGGCAGACGGTCGGCAAGTTCATTGCGCACTGCCGCGGATGTTAGAACCACTCCTGACGCTGGGACGATGAAGGCGAGGAGCGAGAGCCTGTTGTCAGGTCCCGGGGCGGCGAGGACGTGGCAGGAACGAACTCCGGCCAGGGATAAAATCACGGATGTCACCTCGGATGGCTCCACCCTGACGCCATTGATTTTCACCTGATGGTCGCGTCGTCCAAGATATTCTATATTTCCCTCGGTATCAAATTTCCCGACATCACCTGTGAGATAAAGCAAATCGTCCGGATCGTTACTGTGGGGATTGCTGACAAATCTCTGCTGTTGCAGTTCAGAAGCGTTCAAATAGCCAAGCGAACGAAAAGGAGTGCGGATGACAATTTCACCAGGCTCCCCTATTCCGCAGAGTCGAAGATTTTGGTCGAGCACCAGCACCTGACTCTCTGGCAGCGGCTGACCCAGCGACTGAATGCCGCAGGGTGCGGGTGTGGGAACTTCGCAAAAAGATTTAACGAGTGTGGTTTCCGTCGGCCCATAGAGATTGATGATTTTCGCGTTGGGAGCCACCTCACGCCAGGCATTGACATCGGTTTCGTGCAACGGCTCGCCGGAGAAAAAAATATGGCGGAGTGCAGGCAGGCAGGTTGGCGAATGCCCATCAATGTTCGAAAGCCAGCTTTGCGCGCGGGTGGGCACCGCATGGAGCACGGTGATTTTTTCGCTCTTCAACCATTCCAGCACATGTCCCGGATGCTCCTCCAACCTTGCCTCTGGAATACAGCAGGCGCCACCCGATGTCAGTGGCAGAAAGAGATCGCGAAGAATCACATCAAAGGACAGACGGGTCATTTGTGCGACTCTCGCATGGTGCGAAATTTCGAATCGCGTCCGCTGCCAGGAGATGAAATGACTGAGCCCCTGATGGGAAAACACCACGGCATTGGGAACACCCGTAGTGCCGGACGTAAAGAAAATGCAGGCGGGATCTTCTGGACGGATGGGCGGCAGCGGGAGATTTCCGACAGCGCCATTGCACCATTTACTGGCGTCAGGATCCAGTTCCATCCGAATGCATTTCCCGTCAGTTAAATCCGACGGCCCGCCTGCCGACACCTCCAGGAGGAAACGCGCCCGCCCTTCCTGCATGATCAGGCGCTTGCGCAGGAAGGGTAACGACAGGTCCACCAGCAGCAGCACGCCACCTGCCTTGAAAACAGCCAGCACGCAGACCGGTAGCGCCAGGCACGCGTGCGCATGCACCGCGACGGTTACCCCTGTTTTAAGTCCATTGGCCAGCAATCGACGGGCAAGGCAATCGGAGGCGGTATCCAGCTCGTGATAGGATAAAACATCCCGCCCCTTCATGACCGCAGGAGCATGCGGTTGCACCGTCGCAAGGTGTGAAAATGAGACCGCCACGGGCTCATAAAATGGAGCCAGCAGACCTGCCGATGGATCCGGGAGCGCGCTTTTTGCCATGGGAGTTACTAGAGAATATTCCGACAGTGTCCTGTCAGGATTTTCCAGAATCTGTTGCAGCAGATAAACGAACTGGTCCAGCAATCGCTCAATTTGTTCCTGTGAAAAAAACTTCGCCAGCCCGCATAGGCTCAATTCCATACGCTCACCCCTGAGGAACGAGTTGAAGGTGAGGGCCACTTTGGTGTGCTTGATGGGATTACCCAAAACAGAAATCGTCAATCCCCTGGGACTCTTGTTTGAATGTGTATCCTCCGAGAAATGCCCATACAAGGTATCGAAGATCGGATTGGAGCGAGGGGGCACTTTTTCCGGGACCAAAGCCACAATCTTTCCGAAGGCTAGGCCCTCGTCCTCGAAAGCCTCGCGCACGGTGGTCATCACCTGGCACAGCACTTGGTCAAGCCGATTGCATCCGGCAAGGTCGGTTCTGAGGGGAAGGTTGTGGGCGAACGTGCCGGCGACGTCTGCGGCCCCAGGTGCTGTACGTCCAGCAACGACGGTGCCCACGATCACGTCGGCGTTTCCTGTGAGACGGGAGAGCAGCAAATCATAAACTGAGAGCAGGAGCAGAAAGATCGTGGTCTCCTGCTTCGAGGCCAGAGATGGGATGGCCCGGGTCTCTGCGGCGGAAAGGGTGACTGTAGCTGCAGGAAAGGGCGCTTCCCTCTGCCCTAACGCTGCGGGTTGTCTCCTGAAAAGGGAATCAATGGTGGGCAACGGAGGCGCCAGGCGCTGTTTCCAAATGGCAAGCCGCTGGTTGAAAAATTCCGGAACACGTTCGCGCTCGCTTTCGGCAATCATGTCGAACGTAATCCCAAGCGGAGGCAGTGGGTCATCCTCACCATCCGCCAAGGCTTGATAGGCATTGAAGAGATCGCGCCTCAGAATATCTAGAGTCCAACCGTCTGCGACTATATGGTGAATCGCGAGAAGAAGAAGATGGTCTTCCTCCCCAAATTTAAGCAACCGGGCGCGTAAAGGAAGGTCTTCCGCAATCTCGAATGGACGATGGGAATTTACGAAAAAGATTTCCTCGCCCCGGGTCTCCTGTTCCTTTGGTGGCAGATCGCTGAGATCCAAAATAGAAAGATACAATTCCTTCAGGAGCACAGGCACGGCCATCCCTCTGCCCTGCTCGGTCTTGTAAAGCGTCCGGAGCGGAGCATGCCGACGCAGCACCAGGAAGAGACTCTTCTCAAGCAAGTCCTCTCTGAGTGGACCACAGATTCGAAATCCGCGGGAGATGATCAGATCTTCGGGATGAGGTCGGTTGGAAAGGTGGTCAAGAAATCGTTGTTCCGCTGCGGTGGCAGGGCGGGTCTCACCTAGTGCTCCGTTGCCTGCGCCCATTGATGGCAGTTCAGGTTGCAGCGTTGCGGCGGCTTCGATTTGCTCCGCCAGTCCTCTGATCGTGGGGGACTCAAAGAGCGCGACCATGGGAAGGGAAACGCCGAGTTTGCGGTGCACCTGCAACAGGCAGCGAACCGCACGGAGTGAATGGCCGCCCAGGGCGAAGAAATTGTCGTCCAAGTCAATCTTTGAAACTGCCAGCACGTCACGCCAGATACCATGCAGGATGGCCTGAGTTGCAGTGAACGACTGGCTGAATGCGGGTTCACTAGCAGGATCCTCACTCGCCGGGCAGAAGGATGCCGCCAACGGCAGGTCAGGATTTGTGATAACATGGTTCGAGAGTTGCACGAACTGCTCCAGTAATTGGTCGGTTTGCTCCTGCGTGAAGAACTTGGATTGCGAGCACATTCGCAGGCTCAGGCCTTCCGGTTTCAGCAGGGAATAGAATCCCAATGGAAGCTTGGCGTTTGGAACCGGATTGGGCAGCACGGTGAGCTGCAATCCGGTCGGACAAAAATCATGCGTGGGATCTTCCTCATAGTGATTTAAGGCGGTGTCGAAGATCGGATTACTGCGCGGCGGATTGCGGCCTGGGACCAGTGCCGCCAGTTTCCCCAACGGCAGTGGATCGCCCTCATGGGCCAAGTTCGCGGAATGCTTGACCCGTTGCAGGACTTCATTGAAATGCGTGCATCCCGTCAAATTTACTCTGAGGGGAATTGGTTGAATGAAGGTGCCCACGAGATCGTCGGCCCCAAGGTGCTGGCGTCCTGCCAGTGCGGTGCCCACGATGACATCCCAGTTCCCGGTGCGTTGGGCCAGCAGCAGGTCATAAATGGCGAGCAGGAGGACAAAGAGCGTGACCTCGTGCTTTTGGGCCAGAATTTGGAGCGCTTGGGTCTGACTTGCTGTGAGCTTGGCGTCCGCGGCCCAGCAGGAAGGTTCCTCTGGCGCGTCGGTTGCTGGCGGCTGGCGAAATAATCGATCCAGCGAGGGCAAGGGAGCTGCGAGACGCTGTTTCCACTCGGCCAATTGTGCTGCAATGGCAGCGGCGGATCGGCTCTTTTGGAGCAGGGCGAGGGAGCCAAGGTTAAGGCGAAGTGGAGGCAGTGGGTTCGGCACTGAATTGATCAAGGATTCGTAAGTGACGAAAAGATCGCGTCGCAGGATTTCCAGCGACCAGCCATCTGCCACGATGTGGTGCACTGCTACTAGGAGGAGGAAGTCCTCTTCATGGAACTTCAGAAGGCGGGCGCGCAGAAGCAGGTCGCTAGCGAGATCAAAGGGGCGGCAAGTGTTTTCGACGTAGGCTGCGTGTCCGTGCGCGGCCCTTTCCTCAGGCGGGAGGGACGCCAGATCCTCGACGGGCAACGAGAAGTTGGGGGCAGCGATGAGTTCCGCCGTCAAGTTGCCGGATGTGCTGAAGAATCGCGTCCGCAGGGGCGCATGCCGGAGAAGCATTTGGCGGATACTGACCTCCAGTGCTCCGGTTTGCAAAGGACCGGTGATTCTGATGGCGCGCGAAATATTTAAAATCTCCGGATGTTGGTTCTGACGGTTGTATTCCCAAATAAACTGCTCGGTGTCTGTCGCTGGGCGCACTGCTTCATCCGCAGCTTCGATGGTCTCCGACTCCACCGCAGGGGCTGGCACCGAGGGCAGGGCTGCAATTTTTGAGGCGAGACCTCTGATCGTGGGAGTCGCAAAGAGCGTGCTGGGGGCAAGTGATATCCCGAGTCGTCGTTGGATTTGAAGTAAGCACCTAACGGCCCGAATCGAATGTCCGCCGAGGGCGAAGAAATTGTCGTCCAACCCGATTTGATCTTTCGCTAAAAGCTCACGCCAGATGGCCAGCAGAACCGACTGCGTTTCGGTGGGCGGGAAATCCCCTAAAGGCTTGCTGGTGGCTGCGGGGGCAGATAATCCTGCCAGCGCTGCGCGATCCACTTTTCCATTCGCGTTGACGGGGAAGCGGTCCAGGATCGTGATGCAATCGGGCACCATGTAGGAGGGGAGTGAAGCCGTCAGTTGGGCTGCGATCTTTTGATCTTCGCGAGCGGTGGCCGGGCGATTGAGGGTTACAAAGGCGGAGAGGCCAACGCAGGTCCCCTGTTCGAAACGACCGAGAACTGCGCAGCCTGATATTTCCTCCAAAGCGGCCAGGGCTTTTTCGATTTCGGCAGGCTCGATGCGAAAACCACGCAGTTTGATTTGTTGATCAGCACGACCCAGAAATTCGATATCTCCATCCAGCAGGAACCTGCCCATGTCCCCGCTGCGATACAGCAGGCCACTCGGTCCGGGATCAAACGGATCGGGGATGAAGCGTTGTTTAGTCAGTTCCGCATCGTCAAAATAACCAAGCGCCACACCAGGTCCGCCGATGTGGATTTCGCCGGGCACACCGACGGGAACAGGCTCTCCGCGCTCGTCGAGAATGTAAATGGTTGTGTTCGCAATCGGGCGGCCAATGGGGATCGATTCTCCGTGTGAGTCACCAGAATCATATTGAAACGTGCTGGCGAAGGTCGTGGTTTCCGTAGGACCGTAACCATTGAGCAGGCGCAAATGAGGACAAGCCCCGGCCACTGCAGCGAAGGCGGCGGGTGAAACTTTTTCCCCGCCGGTGAGCAGGTAACGAAGCCCGCGGAAGATACCCGGCTGCTCCCGCGCGAACTCGTTAAACAACGCGGTGGTCAGCCAGAGCGCGGTGATGTGATCGGTCTCAATTTTTTCCCTCAGTTCAGTGGCAGACAGGGCGATTTCCGCCTCGATGATGGACACGGCCCCGCCATTGAGAAGCGGGCCCCAGACTTCGAACGTGCTGGCATCGAAGGCGGGATTGGACAGGTGTCCGATCACATCCTCGCTCGAAATTTTGCAATAGTTCGTGTCCTTCACCAGGCGAACGATGGCGCGATGCGGAACAACCACACCCTTCGGCACACCCGTCGAACCGGAGGTAAACATGACGTATGCTGCATCATGCACCTGGCCTGCAAAATTGCGGCGGGGCGCTGTTTTCTCAAAGTGGTGATCGATGGATAAATCAACAAGCTTGATTCCCGATGACTGTCCAATCCAAGACACTTTTCCAGCACCCTCTATCAGGAGCAAGTGTGGGCGGACTTGTCGCAGGATGGCCTGGGCGCGACTGCCCGGGGCATTTGTTTCCATGGGAACATAGGCGCAGCCCGCCTTGAGTATTGCCAGCATCGCGATCATCAGTCCCGGCGAACGATCCATCGCCACCGCCACGCGCCCACCCGTCTCCAAGCCTCCGGCAATCAGCCGATCACACAGCGAGTCAGCCTGCGCGTTCAGTTCTTCATAACTGATCGTCCTTCCGTTATGCATCAGGGCGGTTGCCGTTGGGGTGCGCCGTGCCTGCTCTGCAAACAACTCCTCCACCCGAGTCTGCGACGGAAAGTCCGTGGACGTCTGATTCCATTCAACCACAACCCGTTCGCGTTCCGCATGTGAAAGCATGGACAGTTCACCAATCGGCCGATCCGCACCATCAATCATACTGATGAACAACTGGTTCAGCAGCGCAAGAAAATGTGCCGCATCCTCCGCTCCGTAGCGTTCACCATCATAATGCAATTCCATCCGCAACGATTTTCCATCGAAGGCTGAAAGCGTGAGTGGAACTCCGGTGCGCTGATGCAGATCGCAGTCCCAAGAAGCATCGTCCGGCGAGACCAAATCATGCAGGGTGCCCTTTTCGAATACAACGATCGAGTGAAACAGCGGGCTCGCGGCATTGAAACCACACCATTCGTGGATGCTCTCCAGGGGCGTGTGTTCATGATCCCTGAGGGCAGTCCACAGCTGATGCAAACTGCGAAGGAAATCGCCCAGCCGGATGGTCCGGCAAGGTTTCACGCGGATGGGAACCGTATTAATAAGCAGCCCCACCATCCGCTTCACATCCACTCCCTCCAGATGGCGGCACGCACGCGTCGCACCAAACAGCACGTCCTC
Source organism: Akkermansia muciniphila (assembly GCA_943333275.1). GTDB lineage: Bacteria > Verrucomicrobiota > Verrucomicrobiia > Verrucomicrobiales > V1-33 > JAGNEJ01. The sequence goes on along the minus strand of CALQSQ010000032.1, from coordinate 8,627 downwards.
AGACCCGGAATGCCGGCTCAGAAAAATAGCCCAGGCGGCCTGCAGGAAAGTATTCAAAGTCACGCCCGACAGCTGGGATATCCTGCGGAGACGCGACGTCGTTTCCTCATCCAAATCCAACACCTGCATCCCCCAGCCCCGTGCCGCTGTCGAGACAGGCCTGGGTATCACTGTGGGCTCGACGATCCCCTCCAATTGCGCCTTCCAAAATGCCCGCGAGCGAAAAGGCGGCAGCCGTGTGAGCCATTCCAGGTAATTCCCATAGTCCGGCGCGGGGTCAAGCGATGGCGAGCGGTTATTGAGAAAAAGTGCCTCCAGCGCAAAAAGCTCCTGCAGGGCAATGACCCGTGACCGCCCATCCATGATCGCATGATGCGAAGTCCAGACGATGCGGTGCTGATTTTCACCAAGGCGGAAAACTGCCACTCTCATGAGTGGCATATCACCAGAGTCGAATCCTTTCAATCGATCCGCTTTGAGAAAGGCCTCAAACCGCTGCTCCTGATCGCGGCCAGCCAGCGCGGAGAGGTCCTCCACCGTTATTGGCACGGAGGCACGGGCGTGGCGGCGAAGTGCGATCCGCGCTGCATCGTCGAAAAAGAAGGAACACCTCAGTGCCGCATGGCGGGCCACCAGTTCATCGAACGCGCGCCTCAATGATGCAGCATGCAGCGCCTGGTCCCTCCGGGCCACCAGTTGCTGCAGGTAAATTCCCAGGCCGGAATCGCGCATTCCCTGCAGAAACATGTTCTCCTGAAGCGGCGGCAGTCTGCATGACGATTGGGTAACTTCGGAAGGGCCACTGGATGATTGCATGGAATAGTAGGTATATTGGAGCACAAAAGCGCTCCCCGAGATTGAGTGAGCCTAATTTACCTTCGTTGCCCGTCAATTTGTAACATCAGGATCCCTTCTGATACCCTCATTTTACAAACCAACATTCGTAATCTGAACATCAGGGTTCAGGCGAACAAATCGCGCACCGCCTGGCCTTTGCCATCCAGCGTCACGTAGAACGGACGTCCTTCGATATCGATGGCTGTTTTGGGGCTGATGCCCATGGCGGTGAACATGGTGGCGTGGAGATCAGAAATACTGACGGGATTTTTTGTGGCAATGAGCGGTCTTTCGTCAGCCGTCTGCCCGTAAAGGTGGCCCCGTTTCATACCTCCTCCAAACATCACCACACTCGTTCCTCCGGTGAAATGCCGGTGGAGGCCGTAGTGTTGCGGGGATTCCAATTTGTCTCCTTTGACCGTGGCCTGATCCGTGGCGGTGGAGTTGGGAACGCCTTCGATCATGGCATCGCGGCTGAATTCGCTGGCCAGAACGATCAGGGTGCGGTCCAGCAGCCCGCGGGACTCCAGATCCTTCACGAGTTGCGCGAGGGGACGGTCGATCTCACGATGGAGGCGGTCCACGGTGGCGTGCCCGTCCGCGTGGGTATCCCAGTGGACGAACGGAATGTATTCAGTAGTGACTTCAATGTAGCGGGCGCCATTTTCAACCAGCCGGCGCGCCAGCAGACATCCCTGTCCAAACTGCCCGTCGCCATATGCCTCGCGCGCCTCTTTCGTGTCGAGGGAAATGTCGAAGGCGTCGCGCTCTTTGGAACTCAGCAGGCGGTGCGCATTTTCCAGGGAGCGCAACATGGACTCGCGCTGGAAGTCGCTCATGGAGTCGCGCTGCGGGTGCTGGTCCAAAAGTTTTTTGAAAAGCTTGCTGCGGTTTTCAAACCGTCCCGCGTCCATTCCCTTCGGAGGATGTACGGATTGCGCGGCATCCACGGCCACCGGCAGGTTCATGGGGCCGAACTCCGATCCGAGGAAGCCCCCCGTAGTAAAGGCTTTCAGTTCCTCTCCCTCTCCATTTCCCTCCAAATGCTGACCGATGTTGATGAACGGGGGCATCACCGGATTGCGCGGACCCAGCAGTTTCGCCATCCAGGCGCCAATGTGCGGGGCCGCAACCGTCTGGGGCGGAACGTAGCCCGTGTGCCAGTGGTATTGATGCCGGGAGTGAAGAATGCTGCCCAGATCCGGCTGCACTGCAGAGCGAATGAGCGTCGCACGATCCATGATCTGCGCGATGTGTTCCAGCCCCTGACAGATCTTGACGCCGTCGACGTTGGTATCGATCGAAGGAAATGTACTCAGAATATTTGCCATTGGCGCGCCCTGTTCGAAGGGTTGATAACGCTTGGGATCAAAGGTTTCCGGTGCCGCCATGCCACCGCCCATCCAGAGCACGATGCAAGCGTCGGCAGTCGGCTTGGGCTGGACGATTTCCTCAGCCGCCAGCAAGCGTCCGCCGGGGGACATCATCGCGGCCATGGAGGAGGCGGCGAGTTTTTTGAGGAAATCACGACGGGGCTGGGAGGGGTCGAGGGACAACGGTTGCATGAAACATTCTAGAACACGCGCACCAATCTGCAAATCAAGCCTCCACAAAGAACGCGTCACGCATTCAAGGCATCCAGGCAACTTTCCCGCTTCCCATGCTCAGACTTCAGGGCAAGATTGGACGCCATGTTTCCACGATTTCTGATTTCTTCATTCCTCGCCACCAGCCTTGTCGCAGGCGAAGTGGATTTCGCCCACGATATTGTCCCCATTCTGAAAACGCACTGCGCCGAATGTCACACCGGCGATAAAAAGAAAGGCGGCCTCTCGATGAACACCCGCGCCGATCTCATGGCGGGAAGTGAGAATGGAGACGTTGTGATCGAGGGCAAGGCGGAGGAAAGCCTGCTCCTCAAGCTCATTCAGTCCCACGACAAGGACGAACAGATGCCGCCGAAGGGAGATCGCGTGCCCGCGGTTGCCGTGGAAAAACTCCGCGCCTGGATCAACGCCGGACTGCCCTGGACCGAAGGCTTCGCATTCAAGCAGCCCGCCTACGAGCCGCCGCTGCGCCCGCGCATGCCGGAACTTCCCGCCGCCGTGGCGGGTCGCGACAATCCCATCGATCGCATTCTCGATGCGCAACTCGCCACATCCGGCACGCTTGCCCCCAAACCACTGGGCGATGGGGCCTTCTACCGCCGTGCTCATCTGGACCTGATCGGCATGCTGCCGACCCCCGAGAAACTCGCTTCCTTTCTCGCCGACTCCTCGCCCGACAAACGCGCCAAAGCCGTGCAGGAACTGCTCGGCAATTCCCAGGCCTATGCGGAACATTGGATCACCTTTTGGAATGACCTCCTGCGAAATGATTATGCCGGCACTGGCTACATCGATGGCGGACGCAAACAGATCAGCGACTGGCTCTACAAATCGCTCGTGGATAACAAACCCTACGACCAGTTCGTGCGCGAACTCGTCGCCCCCACGGAGCAAAGCGAGGGCTTTGTCAAAGGCATCAAATGGCGTGGCACAGTCAGTGCCGGTCAGACCGTGCCGGTGCAATTTGCGCAGAGCCTGGGCCAGGCCTTTCTCGGCATCAATCTCAAGTGCGCCTCCTGCCATGACAGTTTCATAGATCGCTGGAAACTGGACGAAGCCTATGGACTGGCCGCCGTCTTTTCCCCCACCCCGTTGGAAATTCACCGCTGCGACGTTCCCACAGGTCGTCAGGCCAAGGCCGCATGGCTTTTCCCAGAACTTGGAGAGATCGATGGATCCAAGCCGCCAGAAGAACGCTTGAAACAACTGGCGGCCCTGATGACGCATCCTGAAAATGGCCGTCTCTCGCGCACGATCGTCAACCGTCTCTGGCATCGATTGATGGGGCACGGCATTGTGCACCCGGTCGATGCCATGCAGTCGGCACCGTGGAATGCGGACCTGCTGGACTATCTGGCCAGCGCACTCGCGCAGCAGAAATTCGATTTAAAATCCACCCTCGCACTCATCTGCACCAGCCAGGCCTACCAGTCGGAGGCCGAGGTATTGAAGTCGGGCGAATCACAGAAATACACCTATGCCGGACCGCGCGCCAAACGACTGACCGCGGAGCAATTCACCGATGCCATCTGGCAGATCACCTCCACCGCTCCGAAGAAATTCGACGCTCCCATCCAACGGATCGGCAGCAGCACCGTGAAAGCCGATGCCCTCAGCGCGCGCTGGATCTGGTCGAATGATCAAAAGAGCAAGGCCGCCGATTCCGGAGAATCCGTGACCTTTGAAAAGACCATCCAACTCCCCGCCGCCCCCACCCGCGCGGCCGCGGCGGTCACCTGCGACAATTCCTTCAAACTGTCCATCCACGGCCGTGAAATCATCAGCGATGACAACGGGCAGGCACCCGTCGGCGTGAATCTGCAATCAGCCCTGCAGGCTGGAAAGAACACTCTCACCATCGTCGCCACCAACGGAGGAAGCGGTCCGAATCTCGCCGGTCTCATCTTCGAGGCGCGGATCTTTTTTGCCGATGGCACCAGCCAATCCATTGTTACCGACGCCTCCTGGACATGGGCCGATCCCACGACCAAGACATCTAAAAATGCCGTCGTGCTGGACGGTCAGGTTTGGGATCCCACCGTTCAAGGCCCGCTGCAAACAGCGCTCGCGGAGCAACTCGGTGGCGGTGGTCCGATGGTCCGCGCCTCCCTCTTGAAAAGCGATCCCTTCATGCGAGCCCTCGGCCGGCCCAATCGTGAACAGATCGTCTCCATGCGTCCCAACGATCTCACCACGCTGGAAGCCATGGATCTCAACAACGGCCAAATCCTCACGTCTCGCCTTGCGGATGGCGCCGATGCCCTGCTGAAAAGCCGACCATGGAAAAGCAGCCAGGAACTCGTGACCTGGCTCTATGCCTATGCCTACTCACGTCCTCCCACCCCAGAGGAATCCGCCATCGCCATCCAAGCCCTGGGGGCGAAGCCCACGTCCTCAAACCTTCAGGACCTCCTCTGGGCCATGCTGGTTCAGCCGGAATTTCAAATGGTGCGGTAAGGTCGCCCATTTTCGGATGCTTCATCGCTTGCCAAATTTCCGGGCCAGTTCCTGACGGGACATTTGAATCAGCGTGGCCTTGCCAGCCGGACAGCAATAGGGCATTTCACATGCCAGCAGCCGGCCGATCAGCGTGTCGATTTCAGTGGAGGTGCCCGGCACCCGGAGCCGGGCCGCCTGTCGGGAAATACTCGCAGCAATGGCTTCGGTATCCAGTCGCCGCACCGCTGCTTTTTCACCCGCCTGACGCAGGTCCTGAAGCAGACTGGTGACCACTGTTTCCGGATCCGATTGATGGCCGAAGGCCGCGGGCAGGGCATCTACTTTCAACGTGTTGGCGCCAAATTCCTCAATGCCCACACCCAGCCTGCGAAGGTTTTCCATCTGACTGCTGACGAAGACAAATTCCCTGGGACTCAATTCCAGAGTGTGCGGAACCAGCAATCTTTGCGATGCCGTGGTGGCCGAGGCCGCGCGATCCCTTGCCTCTTCAAAGAGCACCCTTTCCCACGCCGCGCGATAGTCCATCAGGACGAGCCCCTCGTCGCTTTCAAGCACAATGTATTCGTTCGCCAGCACGCCCAGCTGACGGTAAGGATTGGGAGGCGGAGCGGGCTCAATGGTTCTGGCAACCGCCGTGGGCGAAATGGTCGCGGGGCTGGAAGTCAGTTCCAGCGGCGGCTCCGGGGTGATGATCAATTCCGGCTGCCGGACGGGCGGTGTCCATTTGGATTTTGCCGGCTCCGGCGATGGCTCCGGAATGACATCCCTGGATGGAAAGGCCATGGGCGGCGCATGGACCGATTTGCGCTGTCCCCTGCGCACCACGGCGCTGAGCATTTCCGTCAGGGCCGCCTGCACCGCCAGTCCCTCGCGGAAGCGGACTTCACGCTTGGCGGGGTGCACGTTGACATCCACATCCCGCGGATCCATGTCCACGAAAAGAAAGGTCACCGGATGCTGGCCGCGCGGCAAAGCCTCGCCGTAGGCGGCTCGCAGCGCCTGGGTGAAATGCGCATTTTCAACCGGACGACCATTGAGGAAGACCAGAAAAAGCGAGCGATTCGATCTCGCCACTCCCGCCTCGCCGATGTATCCGCGCACCGTGATCCCGCCACTGGTTTGCTCCGGAACCTCCAGCAGGCGCTCCGCCAGATCATTGCCCGCGAGCCCGCGAATCCTTTCCAGCAAAGGTCCACCGCCGGGCAGTTGGAATACCAACCGGTCATCATGTGTGAGCGAGAAACTCACCTCGGGGTGGGCCAGCGCCTGCACCCGCAGCAGTTGTTCGATGTGGCTGAACTCCGTGGCTTCCGCGCGAAGAAATTTGCGTCGCGCCGGAATATTATAGAACAAATTGCGCACCTCAATCTGCGTGCCGGGCGCTCCCCCCCCTTCCTCCACGCTGATGGTCTTGCCGCCCTCGACCACAATCTTTGTGCCCACCACGGCTCCATGCTCCCGTGTCGTCAGCGTGAATCTGGAGACGCTGGCGATGCTCGGCACCGCCTCACCACGGAATCCCAGCGTGCGAATGGCCGCCAGATCCGCACTGCTGCGCAGCTTGCTGGTGGCATGCCGCTCCAGACACATGACCGCATCCTCGGCATTCATCCCATGACCGTCGTCCACCATCCGGATCAGGGCGATTCCCCCGCGATGAATCAGAACATCGATCCGCCGGGCCCCGGCATCCAGGGCATTCTCCACCAACTCCTTTACCACCGAGGCAGGGCGCTCCACGACCTCGCCAGCCGCCACCTGACTGGCCAGTATTTCAGAGAGAACTTGAATTCGCGCCATTTTGTTTGAAAGATGCGTGCTCTGAATCCCGTATTTCACAATCAAAATTCATTGGAATTTGCCCCGCGACTGCTGTATTTGCCAAACCTATATCAATTATTCACATTTCCTAATCACATGATCCGTATTACCGATGCGGCGGCGCGCCATTTGCAGGGACTGCTCGATGAACGAGCAGCCTCGCCTGACGCGGTGGGCCTTCGCCTGATGGTCGAGAAGGGCGGGTGTGCCGGGCTGCAGTACTCCATGAAACTTGGGTCCTCCGAACCCACCGATGAGGTGACCATGCACCAGGGTTTACAGTTTATCGTCGAAGCCTCCAGCTGTGAACTTTTGGACGGTTGTGAAATCGATTACCTCGATGCGCTCGCCGACAGCGGATTTCGCATTCACAATCCCCGCGCGGTTCGCAGTTGCGGATGCGGTACCTCCTTTGAAGCCGCGACTCCGGAATCCACCACCCCCGCCGCTTAATTTCCCAACTTCCCCACCCCACTTCCACCACTAATGTCCTTCAATGTCGAATTTATGAGCGCGGGCCGGAGTTCCTACTCCCGGGGTGCCGTGCAAAAGCCCGCTGAGTCCAATCTCTTCTGGTGGACGATCATCATCACCCTGCTCATGGGTGTGGCCATCGCCTCGTGGTTTTTCAGCATCTACATTTTCTCCTATCCCGAAAAGCCCTTCAACTACCGCCTGCTCAGCCGCATGCACAAACTGGAGAAGCTGAAAAAATTCGAGCGCAACGAAGTCCCCTCCGGCAAGCTCTACAGCCCCAAGGCAGCCTTTCAGGAATTCGATCGATTGAACGACAAGCAGCTTCAGGACAAGAGCGATCTGCTGCGCAGAAGCTACGTCACCAACTACCGCTCCATCGAGGATCGACCGGTTTACATGAAGGGCGACTATAAAATCTACCAGGTCCGCCCGCTTGTTCCCACCGACACGTTCACCAGCGGACTGGTGGTCCGCGCGCAGTCCATCGAGGACGTGGAAGGCACCCCGTTGGAATACCCGAATACCCTGATCGAATTTGTCTTTCCGACCCAGGGGCCCGCTCAGGCCGCATTTAGCATTGGCGATGTCCTGACCATTGATCAGCCCTCCCTCGTCGCCAAAAATGATGCCAAGAAATCAGGCGGCCGGAGATTTTTCGCCAGCGTCATCAACATCGCCCGCCTGCCGCAGAACAAACTCATCTTCACCCTCGTTCCCCTGCTTTACCCCCAATGCTCCATCAACGGGGATGTTGATGCCAACATCACGCTTTCAGTTCCTGAAAAATTAAACATGGATGGCCGCTGGCCGATCACCGAGGAAGGGGCCGGACTCATGAATCCGCCCGCCAGCGTGGCCAATGCCGCGCCTGACTCCCCTTAAGTCGCCTCCAAGCAAATGTGGGGACCCCTGATTCGCGAAGTCTCCTTTGGCGCCATCGATTTCGAATCCGCCGGCGTGACCCGGGGCGGCACCGACTCCCCCGTCCAGATTGGCCTGGCCGTGATGCAATCCGGCGAAATCCAGCCCGAATGGTCGTTTCGCTCGTTTCTGCAGAGCGATCAAAAAATCGTCTGGAGCGCCCAGAAAGTCCACGGCATCACCACCGACGATCTCGCGGACGCCCCCAGACTCCTCACGCTCTGGCCACGACTCCAGGCCACCCTGCGCGGACGCACCGTCGTCGCCCATGGCGCGGGCACAGAAAAGCGATTTCTCCGCGCCTTTCCCATGCATGGATTTGCCCCCTGGGTGGACACGCTCGCCGTAGCGCAGGCCGCCTTTCCCGACGAGCCGGACCATTCGCTCACCGCGCTCAGCCACCGTCTCGGGGTCGTCGATGCCATCCAGGCCCACTGTCCGGGCAGCACATTTCACGACGCCCTTTTCGACTCCGTAGCCTCGCTGCTCGTCCTTTCCGAAATC
>CALQSQ010000031.1 GCA_943333275.1 Akkermansia muciniphila | reverse complement strand
TCATCGCACTCATACCCCCACCTCTGCCACATTTCCCAGAGCCCTGCCTGCGAAACCCGATGGGGGATGGTCAAACGCTTACGAAAGTCTTCCAGAATCACAATGAGCACGCACTGATCGATACATTTTGAATCTTCATTTCGCAAGCTCCCGCAATGCATTCTGATACCGCTGCATGCATTGATCCGCAATTTTCATCTTATCTAAAAAACCAGGATCCTCTGAGGTTATCCGCAACGTTCCTTCCGCGCTGGGGGACAAATACAGCGTCGCCCCCTCCTCCACATGCAATTGCTGCAAGGCCGCTTTTGGAAGCACAATGCCCAGAGAGTTGCCAATCTTGCGGACTTTGGTTTCGATGGTCATGCAATGGTGTTCGTTGTAACAGAGGATCCTGTCAAGAGCGCATCGGGCTGTCGGGGTGGTGCTGGCTGGAGGATTGAATGAGATGCAAGGAGCCTATCTCAGCACTCCGCTGGACTTCGAACGAAATTGTGGAAAATCTACTTTCCCATCCCATGATTATTCCACCCTCCGACGCCCGTGACTTTTTCCGCATCATCAAAAGGCTCGACGCATTCTTTACGAAGCGACTCCACATGCTGAGGGATGATACTCTGGAAGAGATCAATCGCCAGCGAATCGCGGGGTTTGCTTCGCCAGAACATCTGCAAGCCTACGTGAAGGCCAATCCGGACAAACTCAGCGCCGCAGACCTAGCGACGGTGGCGTCATGGCAGGAGAATTGCATCGCCGGACGGTTTCTCATCCACAAAGAACGCAAGGACGGGTGTCTCTTTGCCCGCACGGATAGCAAGGCCGAAGAAACCAAGGCTGGAGAAACCCCCATTTACCTCGTCAAAGGCCTCACCCAGCCTATCAGCGAACTGGTTCCGTTTCTTCCCTGCTTCGCTGCGGCCCGCCTGCTTCCATTCCGCGGGCACATCATCACCGATGGCCTCCTTGCACCCATGATGGTGCACATGGGTAGAAACATGCGCACCAGCTTTGCAGCAGAACTCAAAGAGACCCTTGCCACCCGGGGCCTCATTAGGACCCTGTCCGCTGGTGCTCCCGCTGCGGTTGATTGGACAAAAAACCTGGATCTCTATCTCAGCACTCCCGCCACCCGAAGAGCTTCGGTCAGACAAATCCAGCAGCTTCGCCAGCAATCACCAGAAGCGAACCTCCATTACCTCCGCCATATGGGCAAGCTCCATGCCAAAACCCTCAAAGCCTCACTCAAAGCCAAAGGCATCACCGGACACTTCGCCGTGCTGGAGGACACCATCCTCGCCGGAGCCCCCGACAAACCCACCGCCGCCGCCTGCGCGGCAGCCCTGCTTCCGCCAGAGCTACAGGCAGGCATTGTCTGGCTAAAACTCTGACTGAAATCTCATGCCCACCCCAAAATCATCTGCCCGCCCTCCTAAAGATTCCGAACGCGAGGAACGCATTCAGGACGAGGTTATTGTGGACTGCTATAACGAAGAGGAACAGGCCTCCGGCTGGTTCTGCTACCTCGAAGACCGCCTCGCCTGTCCCTTCACCGCTGAGTGCTCCCACGAGTTGCCCTCATCGCCCCTCAAGATCGGCGAGAGAGTCACGGTGCTCAAAGTGCTCGACCTCGACCACGCCGCCAGCGGCACTTTCCTCGCCCAAATCGAATGGCATGACCGCAACCTCGGCGTCTCCCTCTCCCAACTCCGCGCTGTGGATGCGGACGAAGCAACCACCGAAGCCCTCGCCGACTGGTCTTATTGGGTGGCCCGCGGATATTCGTTTTGAGATGAGCCGGAGTTTGAGGCAGAACCTCACGCTGTCTGGATCACCATCATGTTCTCCGTAGAGCTTAATGTCGGGACAGGGGCGCGGCCTTTGGTGACGGGGGTTTGTATGAGTTGGCCTACGCTGGCTGTGTCGAGAATTACCGAAAGGCTCTCTAAACTACGTTCCTAGCTTTTTCCACACGTTAGTGACATCACGCGTTTCTTGTTCGAATTTTCCTTTTCGTCCACTTTCCAGCATCGTGCGGAGCCACTGGTGGCAATCGCCCATATCTGGGGTGGCGAGGAGTTGCGGGATGACCCGATGATCGTATTCCGTCAGCTGCGGACTGGATAATTGCGGGAGCCAATCCATTTCCAGTGGCTGGACGGGGCGCATAGTAAGTTGGCGTAGTTTTTGAAGGATGAAGTATCCTGCGGGATCGGTATCCCCGAAATGATGATGCGGGATTGATGGGCTGAGTTTCGCAAGCAGCAGTTTGATAGCAGTGGTGGGAAATGAACTAGCAACAATGAGTGTGTCACGATGACAGTTGAGTTCGATCAGCTTGGGGAATGTCGTTTTGCTGTTTTCCACGCTTAGCAGTCGCTTGGCGGTAGTGGTGATGCGCACTGCTCTATCTAAATCTGCTGCCGTGACCCAATCACCATACCGTAGATTGCCTGCTTCATGTTGCGTGCCATCCGAAAATTCTAACCTCAGTGGCCCATCGAAATGAAGTTTGCTATTCGTCATGATAAGGCCCAGTGATTCCAGTGTCATAGGGCGTCCATGAAGTTGGCTAAGGGCGTCCTCCAGACTTGAGTGACAGCGCTCGATAACTTTGGTATGGTAGCCAAGTTCCACATCAGCATCCCTCACCAGTGTGTAGTCTGGCCAGGTTCTTGCGGTCAATTTGAAGACGAGACTTAGAAGGGAGTTATTCGCCTCTGGCTTATGGGAATAGAATGGTCTGTGGTTCCGGTGATTTAAAAATGTGCTGTGCAATGTTTGGCACCACATCCGCCAGAGCTGTGGTAGCAACGGATGAGGTTGATCCATCCACGCGCTGAGCTCGCTCAATGACCTTGCGTGCAATTCAGTAGGAGCGGCTGATCCAAACAACCCACGTAGCCAAGGCTCTTGGCTCAGCGGCAAGATGACCTTCTCGATCAAATACCGTCGGCGTGCAGGACGACGGATTTCCAAATATCCCTTCGCGGCCAGGGTTTCAAGTTCTCGCACCGCCACTAATTTCATCTCACCGCTGACGATGCCAGCAGCATTCAACAATGCATCCCATTCACGTGAAAAGGCCCTGCTGCGCCCGGCGGCATCCCGTCCACGAACAGCCTGCCATTGGCGGTGGAGTTCCACTAACCACAGCGGGTTCATGCCATCACCTCCAGCAAACGATCCTTTCTCCATGGGATCACCCAGTTATCGATCTCTTTGGGCTGCCCTTGCTCATCCCGTTTCACCTCCACGCGGCATTCGATGACAGTCTCTGCGTGCTCGATCATCGTCCCAAGTCGGTCCATGGGAAATGCCAACACGAGCTGCAACCCAAACGCTCTCGCCAAAGCGAGACAATCGTCAATGCGGTCGCTGCTCAGCTTCGAGAACGCTTCGTCCATCACCACCATGGCTAGGTTTTGCCGTGGTTCACGGCGGCCAAGATCATAGACGCGATGAAACGCCGCCAACATGGCGACAAAGAATGGAGCCTGATTTTCTCCGCCGCTCATCTTTCTGGCATGTTGGCTGAGGCGGATAACCCCACCTTCACCAGCGAATCCCGTGGGCCGCATTTCAAGATCATACGTGTGGTAGGAACGATAGTCCAGCACCCGTCGCGCACGTTCATCCCCAGCGTCTGCATCAATGGCTTCCATCAGTTCCCGACGAGCCTTCTCCAGCGTATCTTTCTGCGCGAACTGACTCAACGGATCATCTGCCCGCAAGGCTCCCAGCCCATTGTTGATCAGCTCCCAAAGCGCACTCTTCGTCTGATCCCGATGCTGTGCGATGCGGTAGCGAAATTTTCCCACATCCCGGTCCAGCGCCCGATTCAGGTCCCTAATGGTGTCTTGGGCCTCGCTGATTTTCTCTTTCAAAACATCCAGCACTTTACTCTGTAGGCGCTCTTCCCATTCCTTGCGACGCTCTTCTGCCAGGGAAATGTAATGTGCGAGTCCATGGGTCTCCAATTGCTCCCGCCTCCGCTCCCAAGCGTCATTGCTGGGCTCTGCGACATCGAATTCATGACGGAAATCCCCATGCGCATCGGCTAATCTTATGCGCTCATCATCGCGATCCCTCCTACTGTTCTGTGCGGTTAGTTCAAACGCCGAACGCTGCCCCGTGGCGGCTTCGCGTCGTTTCGTCCAGTTGGGAAATTGTGCCATCGCCTTAGTTAGGCGCTCGCTGATCTCTGTTTCCAGAATGCCCGCAGGCATTGTGGCTCGGCTCGCTGCTTCATCGAGCGTAGCGTCTTTCAATTGACGCACCGCTTCTTCCAGCGCCTCTTTCGCTTGGTTCTCCGAGAGTTGGAATGCCGTGATGCTTTTCTTCAAACCACCCACGCGTTCATCCAATCCACGACGGCTGCGATCAAGCACCCGCAAGCGTTCCAGCAAATCTTTGCGCTCAGGAGTTTCCAAAATATTGATGGTTTCCGCCAAGCCATTCACCTCGCGTTCCAACTCCGGCAGGCGATTGAGATCACTGTAGGAAATGGGCGTATCACTGGAATTCAGCCGCATCCGTTGACCTTCGCTCATCCATGCCTTCCATGAATCTGCCTGCCGTTGCAAAGATCCCTGACGTTCGATGCACACAGCCAATTCCGCTTCCCGAGCCTCCCGCCTACGTCGCAGCCCTTCCTCACCCAGCGTAAATTCACGATCAGGTTCCAGCCTACGCCTCACGCCCGTAGCTTTCAAAATGCCATCTGCCGTTAGGGCTGCTTCATGTCGTTCCAGTTCCTCCGCAGATGTCACTGGCATGATCTGCCCGAGATGATGATCCAACCATTTCTGCGCCACTGGATGTGTTGTGGTAAGAAACGCCGCCAGGGAGCCTGGGAGCGGCTTTGTCTTCATTTCAGCCAACTCCGTGGGATTCACCAGAGGTTCGTCTGTTTTCGTTTTCAGAAACATGGCCCATGCCCCCAGCCAGTCTGCTTTCTCGACCAACACCGCCTTCCGATCCTCTCCTAGCAAGGTTTCCAGCCAGGGCCACCAATTTTCTGCACCAGCATTAACCTCCACCACCCGCCCCAGTGCTTGGGCCGAAGTTCCGCGAGCCTTTAACGCTTGCAACAACGGAGCAGGCCCCGTTGAGCCTGCAAGCAGGGATTGCAGCTCCTGCTCTAATTGTGCGATGCGACGTTTCACCGTCTCGCATTCTTTTTCGATGGGTTCTAAATGTTCCCGATTCGCTTCATGGGAAAGGTCGTTGAAGGAAACGGCCAAGCGTCCTACGGCATCATGCGCCTCAGTCTCTTTGGCGGAACGCAGATCCTTGAGCCGCGCTTCATCCGGCCTTCTCGTGAATCCCAATCCTTCGGCGCGCCGCAGCCACACATCCCATCCATGCGCCAGATCCAGGAAATATTGTCGCGCATTTTTTACCAGCGGTCGTAGTCGAGCAATTTCCTTTTCCTTCTTTTCCTGCTCCCGTTTGCAGTCATCCAGTTTGGAGATCTGAGAGTCCTGACCAGCCACCAGCCTTACTTCCGCGAGTTGATGGTCCACGGCATCACTCTCCGCTTTGGCGTCAGCCATCCGTTTCAGATCGTCCGCATACTTCTCACGCAGTGTGGCTAGTTCATGCTCTGCTCTCTCGTGCCGCTCGCTCGCTTCTGATAGATTCAACACACTTACCAAGTGACCAGCCAGGGCGGCTTCGCGTTGCGCCACCGCATATTTTTGATGATGGTTACTGATGCGTTGCAAATACTCTAACTGATCATGCAGCGCTGCCACTTGCCGCTCGGCATCCCTCAAGGAATCAAGGCTCTGGCGCACTTCCCGCACTTCCGGCAAGCCGGGTTCCAGAATATTTTCCCGGATAAATTGCCCGAAATCTTCCAGCGGTTGAAATGCTAGCGCTCCCGGCAACGTCTTCACCATCTGCATGGCATCGAATCCCAAATGCCGCCGGTCCGCCATCTCCGCTAGGAAACTCCCGTGTCGCTGGAATGAGGCATCGCCCTTCAGGCCGCCATTTTCCATGCGTTGGATGAGGGTGCGGAATGCCAGGTCATCGAGAAATATTTTGCCATCATCGGCTAGCACATCACTGATCTCCAAGCGCTGCGGAGCCATGAACCAGACGTAACGCGCATCGCTCGTGGGGCCATCGAACTCCACTCTCACCCCCCATGTTTCTCGTCGAGGCTCAGCGGCATCGGTCGCTGGCCAGGTGAATTCCAACGCAGCAACCGTGACCCCACCAGAGCGCAAAAATCGGGGTTGGCCGTCCTTTGTCTGCGTGTTGGAATCACAGAGACAATAGCCACGTAAGTCACGGGATCGGCCACGGGGCTTGGTTCCATCGCCCGTTGCGGCACGGTTAAATTTCGCTCCACGGGATCCTGAGCCTAGCAAGACAAACTGCACGAGATCCAGAATCGCAGATTTCCCAGTGCCGTTCTCTCCGCAAAAAAGCGTCAGGCCATGCAAGTCAATGACTTGGCGGAAACCATACCAATGCAGCGCTACGATGCGGCTGAGCGTAATGCGAGGAACAGCACTCATGAGGCCACAATGGTGGGTTCTGGCGCATGAGGATCATAGAGAGCAGCCCGTTCCAGCCACGCCGCCAGGCTCTCGAAGGGAATCACCCGTGGCAGGGTGGGTAAGATTTCTACCAGCGCATCATCTGGCCGCGTGGAATCCTCGCTCTCTTGGAAACGGATCAATTTCTTCCTGCGCAAATGGTGCAACACCTCGCGCAGAGTGGACGAGGTGGGCGGATCAATGCGGTCAAAATACACCTGCCATCGCGTCCAGAGATCGTTCAACGTTAGGAGCACTGCTGGCTGATTACTCTGGCTGCGAGCCTCATCATAGACCCGCCATAATGCCAGCACGACCAGCGTTTCAGCCTTGGTGAAGGTTTCCAGCAGATCACATTCCTCAGGCACAGGTCGCGCTTGCAGTAACGGCGGATCGCTGTCCACGATGAGTTCCAGCCCGAGGATGGCCAGATAGTCCTGCACGTGCTGCTGGTAGTCGTTCCGCACTAGCCGATACAAATCCCGTCCACTGCCTTCATCGCCCGGCACCACCCCACAGCCCACTAACTGTGAGATCACCTCGCGCAGTGGAGTGCGATCCGTCTCGGGAATATCCGACCAAAATGTGGGCCAAGCGAGACTGCTCATGCGGTGCGGGCAATGGTAAAGCGTTCCACCTTCCAACCCGCGTGCGGATCCTGCGGAATTTCTTCTGGTTTCGATAGTCCCGCCGAACGGGCACTGGAAATCTGCCAACGCACGGTCCGGCCGTGGCCGTCTGGAGCTTGATTGTAGGCCGCAGCCGCCATCAGATCTAGCAACTCCTCCGTGCCACCACACGCAAACTCCGCAGTGGTCACCCGACGACCCTTAGTGGGCAAAAGTTTTGCAATCAAACGAGCCGCGCGTAAAGGCGTGAGCGCCAAGCGCTGCCGCTCGCGCAGACGCTCCATTTCCGCCGCATCATCTTTGGATGTTTCACGCACAGCCATCATTCCCAACGGTGCGGCCACGCGCCCTTTGCGGGGGCGTGCCAGCGAAGCAATGCCATGAATGAAGCTGGCTGCAGGGACTAACAACGTGAGATCTGTGTTTGCACTCGTAGCATGGAGTTGGCTGAATTTATCCCCCGCATGGGCGGCATTCATGGCATCGCAGTAGCGTTTCATGAGTTCAGGCCGCCGCCCGCGCAGCTCAGTTTGATAGCGCAAACGCTGCATGGATAGACGATTGAACGCAGCAATGCGAAGATCAATCGCATCCGCCCGGGCACGGATTCCAGCCAGCGAGCGCTCTAAATGCGTCAACTCCGCCTCAGCACGATCCATGGCCTCATCCATCGTGCCGCCGCGCCATGCCACGATAGCATCTGCCAAGCGCTGACGCACCACCGGATGGTCCACGGCCTCCCGCACAATGCTGCGGGCGCGTTGCAAACGAGACAGTAAACCGCCCTGACGCAACGCGTCCTGGCAAACCATATGTTCACCCTCATAAAAATCATGATAGAAGATGCGCAGCGTTTCCGCACCAGTCGTGGAGGATTGCTGGCGTCGTTCGAATGCCAGGATGAGTTTTTCCACCGTGTGGAGTTGCTCAATGGCATGGCTGAGGCGGTCGGAGAGATCTTTCACCTCGCTGCGCAGATCATCGGGCTCACGTTGCGGACCCAGCACGCCATCCTTTTCCAGCGAGGTACAGACCCCGCGCAGGGTATCGGCAAAGCCCTTCAATTCAGCCAATTCCTCAACCGCCAAAGATTTCAACATGCGCAACACTGGCCGCAACGCAGGCGAAATGACCGCCCATCGTTCGTGGAGACTAGCGCTATGCGCCTCCAGCCAACGGAATTCCAGCAACTTGTTGTAAAACCGCCCCGCCCGCGCCCTAACATCTGTAAGATCACCACCTTCATCAGCCTCCAACGATTCACGAGGATGCAAAATGAGCACCTCCCGCACCACCGCCACCGCATCCGTAAGCGGCAACCTCCCAGCCTCCCCCGCAGCCTCCACCAAAGCATCCGCACAATCCACATAAACCGCCGCAGACCGCCCGGCCAACGGACGGAAGAAGCCGTCGGGGAGGTTCGCAAACAGACGCTGGCTGAGGGTTGGCATTAGCGATTGTTCATGACAGGCTGGGAAGGTGCAAGGCGTTTCGCGTGGCCTGAGAATTTCGCAATTTTACCCACCTTGAGTTGACTATAAAAATTGGGCTCCATTTTTGCCACAGGGTCCAAACTGCCCGCGTTCTTTCAAAAAAAAGCCGCTGGGGCAACCCAGCGGCTTTTGAGTTTTTCGTTAAAGAAGCAGCAGCTTACTTCTTCTTGGCTTTCTTGGCTGGAGCGGCGGCCTTGCTGGCGGCGGCGCGCTTTTCCTCGATGGCGGCTTGGGCGGCGGCGAGGCGGGCTACTGGCACGCGGTAGGGGCTGCAGCTGACGTAGGCGAGGCCGAGCTTGTGACAGAACTTCACGCTGTCCGGGTCACCGCCGTGTTCACCGCAGATGCCGAGTTTGATGTCGGGGCGGGTGGAGCGGCCTTTTTTGACGGCGATTTCCATGAGCTGACCGACGCCGGTGGTGTCGAGGGTGGCGAAGGGGTTCTTCTTGAACACTTCGGCTTCGGTGTAGGGCATGAGGAAGTTGCCCATGTCGTCGCGGCTGATGCCGAGGGCGGTTTGGGTGAGGTCGTTGGTGCCGAAGCTGAAGAACTCGGCGCCTTGGGCGATTTCATCAGCGGTTAGGGCGCCACGGGGGACTTCGATCATGGTGCCGACTTGGTAGTCGAACTTCACTTTCTTCTCGGCCATGACTTTCTTGGCGGTGGCGTGAACGATTTCGGCCTGGAGGTCGAATTCTTTCTTGAAGCCGACGAGCGGGATCATGACTTCGGGCTTCACCTTGATCTTCTTCTTGGCCACTTCGGCAGCGGCTTCGAAAATGGCGCGGGCCTGCATTTCCGTGATCTCAGGGTAGGCGATGCCCAGACGGCAACCGCGGTGACCTAGCATCGGATTGAACTCATGGAGTTGCTCGACGCGGTGGGCGATGTCTGCGGCTTTGACACCGAGTTTCTTCGCGAGTTCCGCCTGGGACTTGGCGTCGTGCGGGAGGAATTCGTGGAGTGGTGGGTCGAGCAGGCGGATGGTGGCGGGCATGCCTTTGAGTTCCGTGAAGATGCCGATGAAGTCTTCCCGTTGGTAGGGGAGGAGCTTGGCGAGAGCGGCTTGACGGGCGTCGAGCGTGGTGGCGAGGATCATTTCGCGCATGGCGTCGATGCGATCACCTTCGAAGAACATGTGTTCGGTGCGGGTGAGGCCGATGCCGACGGCGCCGAAGGCGACCGCGATGCGGGTCTGCTCGGGGGTGTCGGCATTGGTGCGGACACTGAGGCGGGTGGCCTTTTCGCACCACTTCATGAGGGCGAGGAAATTTTGGAATTTCTCGGTCTTCTGGGCTGCCTTGTCGCCACTGACGATGCCGGTGATGATTTCGGAAGGAGCGGTCTTGAGCTTGCCGCCGTAAACGGTGCCGGCGGTGCCGTCGATGCTGAGGAAATCGCCTTCCTTAAATGTCTGGCCGGAAGCTTTCACGGTCTTCTTGTCGTAGTCGATTTCCAAGGCGGAAGCGCCGCAAACGCACACTTTACCCATCTGACGGGCGACGAGAGCGGCGTGAGAGGAAACACCACCCTTGGCGGTGAGAATGCCTTCGGCGGCGATCATTCCACGGAGGTCTTCGGGGCTGGTTTCGTTGCGAACGAGGAGGACTTTTTCACCCTTGGCTTCGGCGGCGGCAGCGCGGTCGGCGTTGAGGTAAATTTTGCCGGAAGCGGCACCGGGACCTGCGGGGAGGCCGGTAGCGATGGCCTTGGCCTTCTTGACGTCGGCGACATCGAAGATCGGGGCGAGGAGTTGGTCAAGCTGATCGGCCGGATTGCGCAGGATGGCGGTTTCCCAGTCGATGAGTTTTTCCTTCACCATGTCAGCGGCAAATTTCAGCGCGGCGGCGGCGGTGCGCTTGCCGTTGCGGGTTTGCAGCATGAAGAGGCGGCCTTCCTGCACGGTGAACTCGATGTCCTGCACGTCCTTGAAATGCTTTTCGAGGATGGCGCGGACTTTCATGAGTTCGGCAAAGGGCTTGGGCATGGCGGCCTTGAGCTTGGAGACAGGCTCGGGGGTGCGGACACCGGCGACGACGTCTTCGCCCTGGGCATTGATGAGAAATTCACCGTAGAATTCGTTCACACCATTGGCGGGATTCCGCGTGAAGGCCACGCCGGAACCCGAGGTTTCGCCCGTGTTGCCATAGACCATGGCTTGGACGTTGACGGCGGTGCCCCATTCGGTGGGGATGTTGTATTTGCGGCGATAAACGATCGCGCGGTCGTTCATCCAGCTTCCGAACACAGCGCCGGCAGCACCACGGAGTTGTTCCCAGGGATCGGTGGGGAAAACATGGCCGGTGCGTTTTTTCACGAGAGCTTTGAAACGCTTTACCAACTCAGCCTGGTCGTCGGCGGTGAGTTCGGAATCGACGATGTCCTTGTGGTATTTGGCGTGTTTGAATTCTTCGATGACGACTTCAAAGGGCTCGTGGTCTTCGCCTTCGGTCTTTTGGACACCGAGGACGACGTCACCATACATTTGGATGAAACGGCGGTAGCAATCCCAGGCGAAACGCTCATTGTTGGTGGCCTTGGCGAGGGATTTCACGGTTTCGTCGTTGAGACCGAGATTGAGAATGGTGTCCATCATGCCGGGCATGGAGTCACGGGCACCGGAGCGCACGGCCACCAGCAGGGGCATGCCCTTGGTATCTCCAAATTTGCAGCCCATGATTTTTTCCATGTTCTTCACGCCAGCTTCCATCTGGGTCTGGAGCACGGCTGGATAGGTCTTCTTGTTGGCGTAGAAATACGTGCAGACTTCGGTGGTGGCGGTGAATCCGGGAGGCACGGGAAGACCGATGCGGCTCATTTCAGCGAGGTTGGCGCCTTTGCCACCGAGGAGGGCTTTCATGCTGCCGTTGCCATCGGCTTTGCCGTCGCCCCAGGTGTAAACGTATTTGGAGGAGGACTTGGAACTGGCGGGCTTTTTCTTGGAGGACATGGGTTTGTGTGGGTGTCGATGTGACGGGGTTTGTGTTTGGTAAAACAGGCGCACGGCTCGGCAGGGGATGCCAGGCTCCGTGAATTGCAGGGAGCAAGCGGTCGGAACCAGCCATTGTGCGGGAAGGCGCGGAATCTATGCGGCTGCCGCAGGGAGTCAAAGACAGAAAAGTTGAAAATACCAAGATTTTCGGCTAGAGGCCGCTTCAGCATTTCATGGCGGGACAGAACGACGGAGGCCGCAGAGGGTGCCTTTGCGTGACCAGCAGGAAAGCCCGACGGAAATAGCCAAACGCCCTCAACGGAGGACGCAACCTGAGACAGCATTTTTCATGCTTTCGTAAAATACTGGCGAATTACGGAATCCGTAATTTTTGCCCGATCTGCAGATTTGCGCTGGTCAGGCCGTTGGCCTGCTGAAGCTTGGTCACGGTGGTGCCGTATTTACGAGCGATTCCATATTGTGTATCCCCGCGGACGACCGTGTAGGAACGCCCACCGCCGCCTGTGACTTTGGCTGCGGGTTTGGCTGCGGGTTTGGCTGCGGGTTTGGGTGCTGCCCCGGCATTCCAATCCGGAGCACCGGCGTTGTAATTTGGCTGGGCAGCCCCGGCACCATTGGCGGGATAGACCTGCGCCTGTTCGCCACCGGTGTTGTAATTCGGGGTGTTGAGATCCTGGGCGGGCGGTTGGGTGTAGTTTGGCTGCTGCGGATAGGCGTTGTATTGGCCCGCGGCGGCGGCGTAGGGGTCAGCGACAGCATCGGCCTTTTTCCAAGGCCATTTGACGTTTTGGCACGAACTGCAAACGAGTGAGCAAACGGCCGCGAGGAGGAGGGGGAGCTTCATGAAATGGAGAAGGGGTAAAATTATTTAACAGAACCATATTACTAACGCTTGCGGACAAATCTTTCAAGGAATTTCCCAAATCAGCATTTTTTGCGTCCAATCGGTTGACGAGCGGCGTAATTTAGTGAACATATCAACATATCTTGATGCGTTGTTATGTTCCTGCATCAAAACCACCCACCACCCTAAAACCCATGTCCAACGCCACCCTCGAAGCTCCCAAACCCAAGACGGCCGCCGCGCTCCCTTACAAAGTCGCCGATATCAAACTCGCCGACTGGGGCCGCAAGACCCTGACCATTGCCGAGCAGGAAATGCCCGGCCTGATGTCCATCCGCAAGAAATACGGTCCCCTCAAGCCTCTCAAAGGCGTCCGCGTGACCGGTTCCCTGCACATGACCATCGAAACCGCCGTCCTCATCGAAACGATGGTGGAACTCGGTGCCAATGTTCGCTGGGCGTCGTGTAACATTTTCTCCACCCAGGACCACGCCGCCGCCGCCATTGCCGCCGCCGGAGTGCCCGTCTATGCTTGGAAGGGCGAGTCCCTCGAAGAATACTGGGATTGCACCTGGCTGGCCATCCGTCACATCGACGGCGCCGGTCCGCAGCTCATCATCGATGACGGTGGCGATGCCACGCTCTTCATTCACAAAGGCTTCGAACTCGAAAATGGCAGCGACTGGGTGAACACCCCCAGCGGCAACCACGAGGAGCAGGTCATCAAGGATCTCCTCAAAAAAGTCCACGCCGAAGAGCCCGGCATCTTCCACGAAATCGTGAAAGACTGGAAGGGCGTTTCCGAAGAAACGACCACTGGCGTCCACCGCCTCTACCAAATGATGGAAGCCGGCAGCCTGCTGGTCCCCGCCATCAACGTCAACGACTCCGTCACCAAGTCCAAGTTCGACAACCTCTACGGCTGCCGTGAATCCTGCGCCGACGGCCTGAAGCGCGCCACGGATGTCATGATCGCCGGTAAAGTTGCCTGCGTCTGCGGCTACGGTGATGTCGGCAAAGGCTCCGCGCACAGCCTTCGTGGCTTTGGCGCGCGCGTCATCGTGACCGAAGTGGACCCCATCAACGCCCTCCAGGCCGCCATGGAAGGCTTCGAAGTCAAAACCGTGGAAGACACCCTCGGCACCGCCGATATCTACGTCACCACCACTGGCAACAAGGACGTCATCACGCTTGAGCACATGCTCAACATGAAAGACCAGGCCATCGTCTGTAACATCGGCCACTTCGACAACGAAATCCAAGTGGACAAACTCAACAACGCCAAGGGCGTCAAGAAAACCAACATCAAACCCCAGTTTGACCGTTACGACGTCCCCGGTGACCGCGCCATCTTCATGCTGGCCGAAGGCCGCCTCATGAACCTCGGCTGCGCCACCGGCCACCCGGCCTTCGTCATGAGCGCCAGCTTCACCAACCAGGCCCTCGCCCAGCTCGAACTCTGGAAAAACCGCGCTAACGCCAAGCCAGAAGTTACCCGTCTGCCAAAACACCTCGACGAAGAAGTCGCCCGCCTCCACCTGGAAAAGATCGGCGTGAAACTCACCGTCCTCACCGACGAACAAGCCGCCTACCTCGGCGTGCCCGTGGGCGGCCCTTACAAGGCTGAGCACTATCGTTACTAACCAACCGTGGCATGGGCGTCCCGCCCATCAGCCCACAACATAAATCAAGAAAGTGGCGACTCAGCAACGGGTCGCCACTTTTCCGTGGCGGGGGCATTCTGCCTCCCAGCCCCAACCAACCTCCCTGCTCACCCCAACGCTCCTGACAGCGGATGCATAGGCCCCATGAGCCATATAGGGCATATACGCCAAATTCCGAAAATGGAGACCAACCAAGGGCCCCCACTTCTCCCCCTAACCCGCCCCAGCCACTCCGCGCCACGCCGCCATCCTCCGCCCCCATCACCCCCGACACTCCCACGAAATTCCTCTCGCAAATCCCCCTTCCGCATGGCAGGGAGAGGGTGATCGATTCCTTCCGGCAATGACCTCCACTGCTCGCCAGTTCAGCCTCTTCATGGGCCTGTCCACCGCCTTTCACGCGGTGTTGTTTGCTGTGGTGGCGTGGTTCTGGATGGTGGGGATTTTCCAGACGGCTTCGCTGTCATTTCCTGAACCCTCAGAACCTGCGGCGGAGGAAATGGTTGTGGTCGTTGAGCCGGAGGTCGCCGTGCCTGATTTGCCGGAGGCCACGCGAAAGAAGATTTCCGAGGCCATCAAATCCATCCGCACCAGCGATGACCAGCTGAATCCAAACGTGGAGCCGGCTGATCCGAAATTCATCTCAGACCGCACCACGCATGCCGCCACGGAAATGGCACCGGATCCGGATGGGGATGTGAACCTGCCCAACCAGAAGGGCCTGAACAGCCCGGTGCTTGATCTCGCCGACCGCAATTTCGCCAAGGGCGAATACTCCCCCGAGGAACGCATCAACGCGCGTCCCACCAATCCCCTCCAACCCCCCGCGCCACCACCCTCACCCGCCGTCGCGCAGGTGCCGAAGCCCGCCCCACCCACGCCGCCCTCCGCCCCCAAGGAACTGGCTCCCACCGATGACCCGCTCTCCGATCTCAAGACCAAATCGCCGCTCGATACCCCCAAGGAGACGGCCATGAAGGAAACGAAACTCGACAAACTCGTCCCCATGGAAACGCCCCCGAAAACGGCTGCGGACGATCAGCCAAAAACCACCGCCTCCGCTCCAGCGCCCTCCAGCGGAGCCGGCACGCCACGCGGCAAGAATCCCGATGCCGCCACCATCCTTACCCGCAAGAACACGCTGCGCGGCGGCATTTCCAACCGTGGCAAAGCCGCCGTCGAAGCCGCCGGCACCGAGCAGGGGAAATACCTCGCCAAAGTCGAAGCCGCCATTTCCCAGAAATTCACCCCCGCCTGCATGCGCGCCCGCGACCGCATTTCCTACGGCGCGGTGGAAGTGGAGTTTGACCTCAATCCCCAGGGCACCGTGGAGAACCTGCGCGTCACCAACCCCAAGGAGACCAGCCCCATCCTGCAGGACATCGTCCTTGGCGTGATTCTTGAATCCAAACTTCCGCCCATCCCCAAGGAGTTGAACGACTACCTGATCGGCAACCGCCTGCACATCACCTATGGATTTCTCTTTCACTAAATACTCCTTCCTGCTGGCCGAATCCCCGTTCCGGGAATCCTTGGACCGCGTCTGGCATTTCTTTGAGACCGGCGGCTGGTTCATGCTGCCGGTGGTCATCTGTTCGTTCGTCGCCGTGACGCTCATCATCATGAAATTCTTCGACCTGCGCGTCAGCGCCGTCGTGCCGGAACCGCTGGCGGAAAAACTCGCCCATGTCGAGGAACTCGCCGCCGCCGGCAAACTCTCCGATGTCACCCGCTCCCTGCGCGAGAACGAATCCACGCTCGCCCGCATCGCCCGCCACGCGCTCCTGCCCACGCATGGCAGCCGCGAGGAAGCAGAGAAATCCACCGAGGCCGTGGGCCGCGAGGAGCTGTCGCGATTGGAAAGGGGCATTCCCGGACTGGAAGTCATTTTCACCATCGCCCCGCTGCTCGGCCTGATTGGAACGGTCAGCGGCATGGTTCGAATCTTCGGATCGTTTGGGGCACGCGCGGCTGGTCCGGAGCAGGCCCAGCTCATTTCCCGCGGCATTTCCGAGGCGCTCAATACCACCATCGCCGGACTCGCCGTGGCGGTGCCATGCTACATTTTCCAGAGCTACTTCGCCCGCCGTCTGGAAGGCCTCTCGCTGCGCATGGGCACGCTCACCACCGGCCTCATCCACGCCGCCTACCGTCCCATTGAGGTCGCTGACGAAATTCCTCCCCCGTTGGCAGCCCCCGTCAGGGAGGCGAAGGCCCCGCTCAAAATCACCCGGCCCGCCCCCATCGCCAAGGCGGAAGAAGACATCGTGACCGCACCGGAGAACGCATGAATTTCCTGGTCAAGAAACGCCCCAAGCCGGTCCTGCAGATCATTTCGATGATCGATATCCTCATCATCCTGCTCATCTTCCTCGTCGTCACCACCACCTTCAAGGAAGCCCAGTCCTCCGTCAGCGTCTCACTTCCCAAGAGCGAAGCCCTCGCCACCGGCGAAGCCCCCGTCGCCCGCCTCGGCCTCAGCGTCACCAAGGAAGAGAACATCTTCCTCGGTGACCAACCCGTCGCCATGGACGACCTCGTCGCCGCCCTCCAAGCCGCCAAATCCGCCCAACCCGACGTGAAACTCGAACTCCGCCTCGACGAGAAAGTCCCCTTCGGCACGCTCATCAAAGTCTGGGAAGGACTGAAAAATGCCGGCTACAAAATGAACGAAGTCCCCGCCCGCGTCATGAAGCCCTGAGCCTTAGTCTATGGCTTTTCATCTTTAGTCTCTAGCCCATTCCTCATGCCCAACACCTTCTACACCGACTTCGACACCGCCACACTGGAGCCCCTCCCCTCCCGCCCCACCGAATATCGCACCGTCTTCCAGGTCAACCGCGACCGCATCATCCACACCTCCGCCTTCCGCCGCCTCCAGAGCAAGACCCAGGTCTTTCTCAGCGGCGAATACGACTTCTACCGCACCCGCCTCACCCACAGCATCGAAGTCTCCCAGATCGGCCGCTCCCTCTGCGCTGCCTTGCAGAAACGCAGCCCCCTCCTCAGCGATACCTTCTTCATCGACCCGGACCTCGTCGAAGCCGCCTGCCTCGCCCACGACATCGGCCACCCCCCCTTCGGACACGCCGGCGAACGCACCCTCCACCGACTCATGGCCCCCTACGGCGGATTTGAAGGAAATGCCCAGACTCTCCGCCTCCTCACAGAGACCATCTTCACCGGCCAGCAAACCGGCATGAACCCCTGCCGCGCTCTTCTCGACGGCGTCTTGAAATACAAATCCCTCCACGCCGAACTCCCCTCCCCGGACCACCACTTCCTCTACGACCAGCAGGCCAAATACCTCGACTTCGTCCTCGCCGGCCACGACTTCCCCGCAGAACTCCCCCCCGGCCCCGCCCGCGACTCCTTCCGCTCCATCGAATGCCAGATCATGGACTGGGCGGACGACACCGCCTACTCCCTCAACGACATCGCCGACGGCATCAACGCCGGCTTCATCACCCTCGAAGCCATCGAACGCTGGGCAGAAAAGCAAACTCTCACCCCCGCCCAGACCGACCACATTTCCAAACTCACCGAACGCATGCGCAAAGGTGGCGGCCGTGCCGAGGCCCTCCTCCGCAAGAAAATCGGCGACTTCATCGACGCCGCCACCCTTGAACCCGACTCCAACTTCATGTCCGAGCGCACCAACCGCTACCGCTTCAAGCTGGTCATCGACCCCGCCGCCCGCGCCGAAGCCCAGCTCTATAAGAAACTCGCCCTCCACCTCGTCTTCCGCAGCGTCCAGCTCCAGCAACTCGAATCCAAAGCCGACTTCATCCTCACCCGCCTCTTCCAGACGCTCACCCACCGCTACATTGAGAGCACCCACGGCCTCAACCTCCTCAGCGAGCCAGACAACACCGCCCTCACCCAAGCCCCCACCCCCGCCGCCAAAGCCCGCCTCCTCTGCGACGCCCTCAGCCGCATGACCGACGGCTTCGCCACCCGCACCTACAAACGCCTCTTCGCCCCAGACTTCGGCAGCATCCTCGACTTGGTTTAGAAAAGGCTTGCCCCCCACCTTCCATCCCATGCGCAAACGCCTCAAATACCTAGCCATCACCCTCAGCGTGGCGTTGCTCGGACTGGTTTGTTTCGGCATCTACACCGGCCAGCCCATTTGGTTCTTAAAATGGTTCTTCGGCCTCGTCGCCGACGATTGATCGCCAGCCACCAACCTGCTAGATTGCCACCGTGCAAATTTACCCCAGACCATGGTCCATCGGCGGCAAATGCTTGTTCCTGTGCCTGCTCATAGGGGCAATCATTCTGGTTGAATGGCTGCATCGAAAATCAACTACCAGCAATTTAATTGCAGAAGAATCCAGTCGGAAAGTAGTGCCTGAACCAGATCCGGATGAAACAGAGCTTCCACTGAGTAAACTGGAGTTAATCAAAGGCATCGGCCTTGGTTTATTCGATCGCGACAACAATGGCACGCTCGAAAATGACGAATTGGCACGGGCACGGCAATACCTGCGCAACCGAGAAGCCAACCAAGCCAGCGAATCCGCTGAGCGACGGGGGGCTACGTTAGCCAAGTATGATCTTAATCATGATGGCCGGCTGGACGATGACGAGCTTTACCAATCCCTCGTGGATCTTAACCGAAGACCTCCCACCAACGTTGAGCCCAAACTCGAGGTCCGCCGTCGCATCGTCCTACCTACGAATAGCGGAACACCGCTCACCTCGGACAGGCGTCAGGTTACCATCACGGAAAAGCCTGAAAAACAAGGTGATCAACCCACGAAGAAGGACCCCCCTACCCCTCGGCGACGCATCGTACTTCCTACAAACCCGGACCCGCCACTCCATGGACAATGAGCCCTCCACGGACCTCCCTCCTCCCAAACGCCCCTGGAAACTCTGGCAATGGCTACTGCTCCTCACGCCCAGCCTGCTGATGATTGTTGGTTTGGTGGGCGGCATCGCTGTGGGTGCCGGGCTCCTCAGGGGCAGGGACGATGAAGGCGCATTTTCTGTGCCGGCCGTAGTTTCGTTAATCATCACTGGCCCCATCGCCTTCATCCTCTGCATTCTTCTAACCAGCAAGCTTGTGGACGAGAGAAGGAGCAATGCCTTTTTAGGACTCATCGGGATTGTGGGGATAAATTTCGCCATCGCCTCTGTGGCTCGTGTGTGGATCATTAACGCGTTGTAGCGGCCAGCAAGCCTCGGCGGCCCATCAAGCCGGAGGCTTGAAATCTATTAGCCCGGGGTCGAGCGAGGCACGAGCGACACCCCGGGACCCACCCCCCATCCATCATGCTTCCCGGAGGGATGCCAGCCCCTCTTGTCCAGACATTGCGAATGATTTTATGCAGCGGACCCCGGCTGGCATCCCTGCCGGGATGCGACCCCGTGGTGCGGCCTATTCCGGTGGTGTCGCTGCGCTCGATCTCCGGCTAATCGAAGGCAAGCCTCCGGCTTGCATGCCCCATGAGCCATGCGGATGCGAGCCCCGAGGTCCAACCGACTCCCACGCTGTCTGAGACGAGCCTATGAATTTCCCCAGCCGCCGGACAAAGCTATTCATTTGCCCCCCACCCAAATTCACCGACCTTTTCTTCACCATGCCAAATTGCCGTCGAGAAACCCGCACCTTTCACAGGTGCACTTCCGTCATACCAACCGGCTTGATCAACCCTCTGACGTGCAACCGCCCAAAACTTAGGATATCCGCCAACCAACCCCGGCACCGTGTACTCTGAAGTTCAGAATCGAGGCTTTACCATCGTTCGGAGTCTTTTGCAGTCAGAGGCCATGGATGAACTCCGCACGTTGCTTGGAAATGTTACGGGAGCAGGACAGCGCGGCATGTTGGGCCGCCGGTTTGTCAGCGAATTAGCCCATTCAGAGCCTTTGATCTCCGCTGTGCGGCCCTATTTACCCGGTCCGCCCCGACCGGTCAGGGCCATATATTTCAATAAGTCATCGGAGACCAACTGGCTTGTGGCCTGGCATCAGGATTTGACCATCGCGGTCACGCATCAGGCGGATGTTCCGGGATTCGGACCATGGAGCACGAAGGATGGCGTGGTTCATGTGCAGCCGCCAGTGGAGCTTCTCCAGGACATGATCACATTGCGACTGCACCTCGATGACACGGACGAGTCGAACGGTGCATTGAAGGTCCTGCAGGGCTCTCATGTTTACGGCAGGCTTGCAGCAGCAGACATTGAGCGACTCCGGGGCTCCATCCCCGAGGAGATTTGCCGCGCCCAGCGGGGCGATGCCCTGTTGATGCGGCCTCTGCTACTTCATGCTTCAGGCCGCTCAACATCCGATCGCCATCGGCGGATCCTGCACATTGAGTATGCCGGAAACGATTTGCCGGATGGGCTACACTGGCATCATGATGCCTAACCATTTGGATCCTCGTCGTCCTCTAGCCCTTGCGCATTACAGTAATAACTCTCTGAAGTCGGAGTTCATGGGCGGGGCGTTTCTTCAAGGACCAGGCTTCCACCACGAGTTCCCACGCGGCGGTGGCACGTGCAGTGGCGCTCACACGCTGCCAGCGGCGGATGGCCTGCACACGCATGTCGTCAAAGCTCTCGCATCGCTGGAGCGTCCAGCCGGAGCGTGGTGGGGCGGGTTTCATGGAGGATTTTCTCACAAGCAGGGACAACGGCACGAAAGATTTTCCGTCACCGCCATGAAGGAGGCAGTCGAAGGAAACGCGGCCGAACCCTCCCCACCACAGGTAGGAAGCATTTGCCCCCGCACCCAATTTCCCCGACACCCCCCTCGCCAAGGCCGCAGCCGGATAAACCACCCGGCGCTCAATAACCAGTAGGGGTGATTTGAATTGCAAACACAGAGGGCTGCGGCTAGTGCTAACAGATGAAAAATATCCTTCGTTGGGTGGCGGTTATCCCTGCGGTTTTGGGAGTTTGGATCATAGTTGTGCTTTCAGCTCAGATCACAGGCTTGGCTGACGGGGTGTTCCTCCACCGTTACAAATGGGGTGGGGAAATTCAAGGGGACGCTTGGGAGAATCGCTCAATGCTTCCGTTATGTATTATTGGAGGCGGGGGCTATGGATTGGTGTGGGCCGCGTTTTCCGTAGCTCCTGCATATAAACGTGGGACGGCATTTTTCATCGCGGCTATTACTGCGGCATGTTTCATTTTCGATAGTTTTTACGCAGTGGATTGGATGGGGCGGTTGGTTGATTTTGCTTGGGTTGCTGGCATCGCATGTGGCTGTTTCAAGGTTTACCATGACGACAGTTTGATGATTGAGTGAATCTCCGTTTCGCGCGCTGAATTGCTAAATCTTACGGACTGTCATGCGGGCGCAGCCCGAGGACCAGAGCCCCCGAAGGAAAGGTTGCGCGGGGTGGTGGGGTGGGGGAGGATGCGGGCTGATTTCCTGTCTCTCCCATGCCTCCCACCGACCACCGTAAGAAAGTTTCCGCCCATGCCGACATCGCTTTGCTGGAGGCGCACCGGAATGCGCAGTCGCCGGCGGAGCTTTTGCAGAAGTATAAAAGTTTCCTGAAGAAGGAGGAGCACCGGATCCGGCTGGCGCATAAGCAGGGGGCGCTGAAGCGGGAGGGTGGGGTGGAGGTGGCGAAGATGCGGGCGGCGACGCTGGACATCGTCCTGCATAATGTTTTCCATCGTTCGCTCTCGGAGGGGGCGGCGGATGTGCGGGTGGCGCTGGTGGCGACGGGTGGGTATGGGCGGGGGATGTTGAATCCGCACAGTGATATTGATTTGCAGTTCATCCATCCGGGGAAGGTGACGGCGGGGGTGAAGCAGGCGATCGATAGCGTGCTGTACATGCTGTGGGATGTGGGTTACAAGGTCGGGCATGCGGTGCGGTCGCTGAAGGAGACGTTTGAAGAGGCGAACAAGAACAACCAGACGAAGACATCGCTCATCGAGACACGTTTCCTGGCGGGGGAGCGGGCGTTGTATGATGAACTGACGAAGCGATTCCGGAAGGAGTGCATCGACGGCAAGGAGGATGAATTTCTTGAGCACCGGCGGCAGGATCTGCTGAAGCGGCACGCGGAGCATTTCCAGACATTTCTGGTGAAGGAGCCGCATGTGAAGAATGGCTGCGGGGGGCTGCGGGACTACCACACGATCCTCTGGAGCTGCTATGTGAAGCTGGGGACGATGGATCTGGATGAGCTGGTGAAGAAACGGATCTTCACGACGATCGGGGCGCAGGAGCTGCGCCGGGCGCTGGATTTCCTGATGCTGGTGCGCAATGACCTGCACTACTCGGATAAGAAATCGAGCGATAATCTGACGCTGCGGGCGCAGGGGACGGTGGCGAAGAATCTGAACTATCCGGGGCAGCGCGTGACGGTGAAGACGGAGTTGCTGATGAAGGACTACTACCATCACACGCGGCAGATCTACCAGCATTGCCAGTCGCTGATGGAGAGGTTCGAGCTGGAGACGGAGGGGACGGTGAAGCCGCGGCTGCTGGGTTTCCTGGCGCGGCGGAAGGAGACGCCGGGGCGGGAGAAGTTCGATGGCTTCTACAGTCAGGGCGATTTCATTTATCCTGAGAACACGGAAATCTTCAAGGAGGACAGTGCGCGGATGATGCGGCTGTTCCAGCACACCCAACTGCGGCATTTGCAGCTCAGCCCGCAGATTCGCCAGGTGGTGAAGGAGGGGTGGCTGATCATCAATAAGACATTCCAATACCGCAAGGCCAACCGCGAGACGTTTGAGGCGATCCTGAGCCGCAAGGGGGACGTGGGGCGGGTGCTGCGGCAGATGCACCGGGTGGGATTCCTGGGAAGGTACCTGCCGGAGTTCGGCGGGCTCACGGACTTGGTGCAGCATGAATTTTTCCATCAGTTCACCGCCGACGAACACACGCTGCAGACGATCGAGAAGCTGGATGCCCTCAGCGATACCCAGGAGCAGAAGCTGGCCAAGCAGCAGGAGATTTTCCACAACCTAGAGGACCCGTTCATCCTCTATCTCGCGCTGATCATGCACGATACCGGCCGCAGCGAGAACGTGCGCGAGCATTCCTTCGCCAGCGAGGAACTGACGGACAAAGTCTGCCGCCGCCTGCAGATCACCCCCGCCCGCCGCCGCATGCTCATGTTCCTCGTGGGCCACCACCTCACGCTCTGGAAGACCGCGACGACGATGGATCTGGAGGATCCCGCCGTGATCATGCAGTTCGCGAAGATCGTGAAGACCAAGGAATGGCTGGATGCCCTTTACATCATGACTTTCGCGGATGCCTCCGCCACCTACGAGCACGGCTGGAGCGACTGGAAGGACAGCCTCCTGCGCCAGCTCTACCGCCAGACCGTGGAGTATCTCAGCAATCAGGAAGCCTTTCTCAGCAGCCGGAAATTGCAGACGCAGGAAGTGCGCAAAACCGTGGATCAGGAACTGGACGCCAGTTACCACGCGGAGATCGCCACGCATTTCGACCTCATGCCGGAACGGTATTTCCGCGTGCGTGCGGCCAGCGTGGTCATCGATCACATCCGGTTGTTCCGGAAATTTTACCGCCAGCTCGCCAAGGACGATCCCGCAGCCGTGCTCACCCCGGTGCTGAAATGGACCGCCAAGCCCGAGCAGGGCTGCAGCGAACTTACGCTCGTCACCTGGGACCGCCACCTCCTGCTCGCGAAGATCGCCGGAGCCCTTTCCGCGAACAACATCAACATTCTCGGAGCGGACCTTTTCCTGCGCCAGGATCGTCTGGTGCTCGATGTCTTCAGAGTCTGCACAACCAAGCTCGCGCCCGTCACGGACCAGAAGACTATCGACAGCGTGGCCGCCCTGATTGAAAAAACCTTCACCGGCAAACCCGTTTCTTTCGACCGCTTGGTGGATAAAAATTTCCTCTCCTCCAGCCCCGAACCCCCGCCCGAGTGGCAGCGCGAGTTCCCTGCCTACGTCGCCGTGAGCAACAAATCGCATCCGGAATTCACCGTCATCGAATTTCAAGCCGTGGACCGCATCGGCCTGCTCTACGATGTCTTCATGGCCATCGGCAATCTTGGATTGGAAATCACCCATGCCCGCATCAACACGGAAAAGGGAGCGGCGATCGATTCCTTCTTTGTCACGGACGCACGGGGATTGAAGATCGAGGACACAAACCTCCTCTACCAACTCCGCGATGCCGTCGCCACCGTGATCGGTGCCAAGCCGGAACTACGCTCGCGGTGAGCACGAAGCTCAAGGGCTCAAACCATCCCACCAGGCATCCAGATGGCCGCGCAGTTCCTTCACTTTGGCTGATTCCTTGTCTGCGAGGTTGTGCTCCTCGTTGGGATCTTCGGTGATGTGATAAAGCTCCACCGCGTCGGGCTGTAGCCCTGGTTTGTTGGCTTCGGTGACGTTGGCGGGATTGGGGACGATCACTTTCCATTCCCCCTCCACGCGCCAGCGATACGTGAGATTTTTCTCCGGCTTCTGAATGTCCACGGCGTTGTGCAGGAAACAGGCCCCCGTGGCGGCATTGCGTTTTTCGATGGCCGATTTGTCCAGCAGGCTGAGGCCGGCCAGGCCAGCCGGGCTCGCGGTTTCCAGGGCATCGTAAAGTGTGGGCGCGATGTCCACAGAGTTCACCGGTGTGTTGTCGAACCGCGGCTCGATTTTGCCTGGCCAGCGTATCAGGATC
Source organism: Akkermansia muciniphila (assembly GCA_943333275.1). Taxonomy (GTDB): domain Bacteria; phylum Verrucomicrobiota; class Verrucomicrobiia; order Verrucomicrobiales; family V1-33; genus JAGNEJ01. The sequence continues at coordinate 30,568 of CALQSQ010000031.1, read as the reverse complement.
GGCGTGCGCAGGCCGCCGTCGTATTGGCTGCGCTTGGAATCGCTGCGGGAGGTTGGTTTGTCGGGATCCTGAATCCATCCGTTATCCGCGAGGTAAACCACGATGGTATTATCCGTGAGATGTCGTGCTTCCAACTGCAGCAGCAGCGTGCCGCATGTCTCATCGAACCACTCACACATCGCCCAATATTTTGCCAGATGGAGCGAGGGTGTCTGGTCCCGGTATTTTTTCAACAGCCGCTCCGGGGGATCGTGTGGCTGATGCGGCAGCATGGGCGCATACCACAGAAAAAACGGCCGCTTCTGCTTCACCGCCTTGTCCATGAAATCCGCAATCGGCTGCATCGACTTGCGGCCAATTTCCAACCCCGCATCTCCATGCCGTCCGCCATGATCGATATCCCCATCCGACATCCCGTCCGTGAAGCCCCCATTCGCATAATTTCCCGCCCACCATTTGCCGGTCTGGAAACTCAGATACCCCTCCTTCCCCAGCTCCGCAGGCAGGCGCGGCTGCGCGAGCATGAAATCGTTCAGCTGCTGCAACTGCGCACGAAAGGCCGGGTCCTTGTAAGCATTCACGCCCGCGCCTTTTGGCCTCGGAGGCTCATTGCCGGTGATTTTTGTCTGATGCGAATACTTTCCCGTCAGCAGACTCGCCAGCGACGGACAGCACAGGCTGGAACAAACATACCCGCGCCGAAACACCAGACTCTGCCGCGCCAGTTGATCCAAATGTGGCGTCCGGATCTGCGCATGCCCCATGAATCCATAGTCCGTCCACGATTGGTCATCGCTGATGATAAAGACAATATTCGGCCGGGGAGCCTCCGCCAGCAGAGGCCGATGGATCAAAATCAGAAGCAACAGCAGGGGATAAATTTTTTGCATCCGACAGCATAGCATGACCTGCGGCCTCCGCAGACCGAAAATCCTCCGGGCAACCAATAATGGAGACCTCCACCACCTCCATCCCTTTCGCCACGGCCCTACTGAATCCCCTGCGACGTCTTCCGCGAAAAATCCAAAACACTGGTCGCCTCTGCCCCTGCGAAGGTGCTCAATCCGGCATGTCCCTGGCTAAATTTCCTGCTTTTCGATCACGCACGCTGTCCGCATGCTCCCTCGTTCTGTTGCAAGTTGTCATGCTGCGGGCCGTGACGGGATCCGCAGCTGGTGGCGACTGGCCCCAGTGGGCCGGACCGAATGCCGACTGCACGTCGGATGAGAAGGAATTGCTGAGGGAATGGCCTGCGGACGGCCCGAAAATATTGTGGAGAATCCCGGTCGGAGCGGGTTCGAATCATCCCTCCGTGGCCGGGGACGACCTTTGCTATGCGCAGCTGGAGGAGGACCAGGAAAAGGAATCGGTGCACTGCATTAACGCCAACACCGGAATGGAAAAGTGGAGCCACACCTACGAGGTGCCACCGGTCTGGAAAGTCGGATGGGGACAGCTGGGGGTCCGGGCCACGCCGACGATCACGGAAAAGCATGTCTATGAAATCGGCACGTTCGGGGATGCGTTCTGTTTCGACCGCAAGACGGGGGCCATTGTTTGGAAACGAAGTTTCAGGGAGGAGTCGCCGTATTTGAATGGATCGCTGAAGGGGGATGGAAATTTGGAGTGGAAGGGATTCAACGGGTCGCTCATTCCCCTGGGAGACAAGGTCCCGTACTTCTTCTGGCAGGGGGGCAATCCGGCCATCCCTGCATGGACGGTTACGGAAGTCACGGGGAAGATGCAGTTCTTCGCCTACGACGTCGCGAGTGGAAAAGTGGCATGGAAATTCGAGGAGGATTGTTCCCCGGGCTGCCGTGGCCCTGGGTTGGTTACCGGCAGCGGATTGCCGGTCAAATTTCGCGGTGAGGACTGCATCGTCATTCATGGCAACCGCCAGTGGAAGATCCTGCGCTGGGCGGATGGCAAACAGCTCTGGAATTGGGAATGTTCCGGTCCCAACGAGGCTCCGGCATGGGCCAGCGGCGCTCTCCGGAAAGTTGGCCCCAACCTGTATCTGGATTCGCTGAATGGCTGGCAGCCGTCGCTGGTGGAGTGCGATTTCAGCCAGCCTGACCCGAAACCCAAAGTCCTCTGGACCAACATTGAAATCCATGACGCGGTTACGCCACCCGTGATCTGGGACGGGTGCATTTACGGATTCTACATTGATTCACGCAAGGACGCCGCGGACATCGGAGCGCGCCCGGGTGAACAGAATTACTCCTTTCGGTGCAGCGACCTGATGACTGGAAGTCTCCTCTGGAAAGAACCGGGGTTTCATCTAGGACTGTCCATCACCGCAGCGGACGGCCTGCTTTTTATCCACGACCACAAGCGGCTGACCTTGGTTGAGGCAAACCGGCAGGCTTACCTGCAGAAAGGCTGCATCGAGAACCTTCACAGCCTCGCGAATGTAGGCAAGCGCAAGGAACGCGGGCTTCTCGACTGGTCCATGCCAGTGCTGGCCAACGGGCGGTTGTTCCTGCGAACGCCCACCGAGATCATCTGTTTCGATATCAAGAAATGAGACCTCTGCGTTACCGGGGAGTTCTTTGCGCCATGCTCACCATCGCATGGGCGGGGGTTGGCAATGCTGACAACGCCTCGGCCCCCGTGGGCTGGCGAAATGATGGCTCCGGCCATTTCCCTAACGCCAATCCGCCCCTTGAGTGGAGCGAGACAAAAAACATCCTGTGGAAAACCACCATCGGCCCGAACAGGTATTCATCGCCGGTGGTAGTCGGTGGGAAAGTCTTTGTCACCGCTGACCCGGCGATCCTCTTCTGCGTCGATGCAGCGGATGGGAAAATCCTCTGGCAGCAATCGAACGGTCCGGCCGATCTTCCGGAAAAGGATTCATCGCAAGCCCCGCCCGCCACACCCGACAACACCACATCCACACCCGCGAGTGACGGGAAAAATGTGTATGTCGTACTCGGCAACGGCATCGCGGCCTGTTATGACGTAAGCGGCAGGCGGCAATGGATCAGGTATTTCGACTTGAAGCCCACGTCCCAATATGGTCGTGCCGCCTCACCCGTGCTGGCCGATGGCAAACTGTTCGTCACCCTCTCCCACCTCATGGCCCTGGACCCAACCACCGGCAGGGAAGTTTGGACAAGGAAGGAGGTTCCGGAAAGTTTCGGAACACCCATGGCGGCGAAAATCGACGAGACCAATGTTCTGGTCATGCCCTCGGGTCATCTGGTTCGGAGCTCCGACGGCATGATCCTTGCGGCCATGCCTGGCGGTCTAAAGTTTGCCAGCCCGATCGTCCGGGATGACACGGTTTATCTGATCCAAACGGGTTCCATTTCGCACCGATTCACCCCTGCGAGCCCGGACCGGTGGCTGCCCAAACCTTTGTGGGAACAGGAAATCCCGGGCACCTACTATGCCTCCGCCCTCATTGACAACGGGTTGATTTACGCCGTGGCGAATGAGCTGAAATTCAGCATCCTTGATGCCCGCGACGGCACGGTGCTGGTCACCCGCGAGCTGGCTTTCCCCAATGTCAGTGACGACGTGGAGATCAGCATGTATCCCAGCCTCACGCTGGCGGGGAACAGGCTTTTTGTCTTCAACGATCAGGGTGATGCCCTGGTGCTGGAGCCTGGCAATCCATGCCGTGAACTCAAACGAAACCATCTTGGCGAAGGCCACGGCGGTTCCCCTGCCTTCGTGGAAAAACGCATTTACATTCGCAGTGGACGACATCTTTATTGCATCGGGGAAAAGTAAATTTCTATACTACCCAACCCCCTCATCCAATGCGCGCCTTCGTTCCATCCTTCCTCCTCCTGCAAATCATAGTTCTGCCCGGCTGCAACAAACCGGAGCGTGCCTTGAAAAACGAATCATCGGCACCGTCGGCACAAGTACCGAAACCCGCGGGACCACCGCCTGCGGGCATGGTCCTGATTCCCGCAGGTTCCTTTTTGATGGGTGAAAATGATGAGGCGCGACCACACGATGGGCCGATTCACAAGGTGTCGCTCAATGCCTTTTACATGGATGAGACCGAGGTCACGAACCAGCAATTCCAAGCCTTCGTTGATGCCACGCATTACCAGACGATGGCGGAACGTCAGCCGTCTGCGGCGGATTTCCCCGGGGCGGATCCAGCCTTGCTCAAGCCGGGAGCCAACCATTTCACCGGCACCACCGAGCCGGTGCAGACGTTCACGGGCGAGGCGGAATTTCAATGGTGGGAATACAAGGTGGGGGCGAACTGGAAGCATCCGGAGGGGGCGGGAACTTCCGTTGCGGACAAACCCAATTTCCCTGTCGTCTGCGTCTGCTGGGAGGACGCTGCGGCTTATGCAAAATGGGCCGGGAAACGTCTGCCCACCGAAGCGGAGTGGGAATACGCCGCACGTGGAGGGCTTGAACAGCAGGCTTATGTCTGGGGTTCGGAAATGAAGCCCGGCGGAAAATGGCAGTGCAACATCTGGCAGGGCGATTTCCCCAATCGTGACTCCGCCGAGGATGGCTTTCATGGTCTTGCTCCTGTCAAAACCTACGCCGCCAATGGCTATGGTCTCTATGAAGTGAGCGGCAACGTCTGGGAGTGGGTGGCCGATTGGTTTGCGCCGGACTACTACAGCCATTCCCCGGAATTCAATCCGCCCGGCTCGCATTCCGTGCCTGATAACGTCCGCGGCGGCGGCATGCCCTGCAAGGTGATCCGCGGCGGATCCTGGCTCTGCAATGATTGCTATTGCGGAGGCTACCGCCCCGCCGCCCGCCAATGGACCACGCCCGACACCAGCGCCAACCACACCGGTTTTCGATGTGTGAAGGACCTTTGATTTCCTCAGGCTACGGTGCGGCCATCGCGCGCAGGAAGAGTTTCGTCACCCCTGGAGCTACTGGCACCTCCACATTTCCCGTGCCATCGGACGCCGTGGTGAAGGTGCCAGCGTTCTCCCATTGCGAGAGATCCGTGGAGCTCTGCACTTGGTAAGGCGCGGAGGGTGTGCCACTGAATTCCGCCCGCAGGTGGGTGTTGCCCGGGAGCACGGAGACACTCGTGATGACGGGAAGTTCCGCGATGAAATGCGCGGTGATTTCGGTCGCTCCTGCGAGGGTAAGAGTCGCTTGGGGTGTCGTATCGGGCAGGCCCGTCCATCCGGCAAAGATCCAGCCGGGTTTGGGCACCGCTTCCACCCGCAGGGGCGATCCGGTGAACCACGATGCCGTCCATGGAAACGTCGGCGATCCCGCTCCCGGAACACCTGCCCCGAATTCCAAATCCATGACGCGAATGCTGCCGCGTGCGGAAGCACCATTGTCCACATTCAAGGTAAGCGGTGCCTGCGTCAGGGCGAATTGGGATATGAAATGCTGCCGGACGATTGCCTCGCGCTGCTGGGCAAATGTGCGGATGACATTCACCTGATTTTGCCAGCCCGCCACGCTGCCAAACGCCGGCTGCCAGCGGCGCTGGTGTTCATCAATGCCGGGCAGCAGTTCAGCCTCCATCTGATTCACGAGGGCCACGGAGGTGGTGGCTTGGAACCTCGAATTGAGAAGCGTGGCCGCCGATTGCACGAACTCCGCGAGCGCCGCCGGGTTCTGCAGCAGGGAGCGCAATATTTGCGTTCCCCACGTCTGCGGCACGCTGGGGCGGCCATTGGGAGCCAGCGCCACCTGCAGAGTGTTCTCCGTATAGCCAGCGCTCCACGGATGGCCCGTGCCAAGGTCCACATCGAAGAGGAACCAGCGCCATTTGCCATCGCGGCCCCTGGATTCCAGCGGATCATTCACCGCCAGTCTCCGACGCCAGACGCGGATGTTGTTTTGCGGCCAGTCCGCGTTGGCCAGATAGATTTCGCTCGCGAAATATTTCAGACACGAGGACACATCGACCCGCGCCGCCACAAAATCGTAGTCCGCCTGGTTCGCCAGGTTGTGCGTGGCGCAATAATTTAGCAGGTCCAGATACGGCTGCTCATCCCCGGGCACCCCACGCTCCAGCGCGCCCTGTCCGTAGAGGATCACGGCATCGTCATCGTTGAAATCATAATGCGCCTGCAGATAACGACCGTCCTGATTTTCCCGGACCTCGAGAATGCCCCAATACTCGCCATCTAGGTAAACCGACGCGGGCCGCGAGCTCATCACATCAATGCCCACATCCCCGCACAGGCGAGAGGCAAACGAATCCCGCATCATTGCATAGTCCCAGTCGTTGCCGAAATTTCGCAACCGCAGGTGCCGGAAATCCTCCAGCGGCTTGCCATTGCCGCGGCGTTTCAGGCCGGGAAATACCGCATAGCCAATGCTGTTATCCGTGCCCGCCGACCCCTGCGCATCGATGCCAAAACTCTTCTGGCGGAAGGATCGCGTGGACTGACCCTGGATGTCGAGCAGGATGGGTTCGCTCCAAGCGCGTTTGCCGGATAGTGCATCCCCCGGGCCGGCGACCGGCCATGACTCGAACCATTCCACGTTCGCCCCACGTTCCCAGGTGGAGCCGCGCTGCGTGTAATTGGCCGGTGTGTGACCGGTCAGCGGTTCGTTGGGGTAGGCGGCGACGAAGTCATCGAAAATTTTCCCCAGCATGTAGATTCCCTGCACGTAATCGAACATTCCGGTGGGCCCGCTGTTGACCGCCAGCGTCGGCAATGCATCGGGGCGCGGACCATCCGCGCCGATGAAATAAGTGTTCGTCCCAATCGGCCCGGGAGGTGCTCCGGTGCGGAAGGCACGGGATCTGACGATCGTGGCTTTGCGCACTTCTCCAACGGGCGGTTTCCATCCATCCGTGTGGACGTTCACGGTGGCGGTTCCCTGGATCATCGAGAGCACATTCGGCTGGCCGGCTTTGGTCGTCAGTGGCAGCGGCGTGCTGTAAACGGGCGATGTTTCCACCGGATCGGAGCCATCAAGCGTGTAGCGGACCGTCACTCCCGGCTCATTCGTGCTCAGCAGCAGGACCTGATCGGGCGGATAGTAACCTCCGGGAATGGAAAATTGCGGCTTGGTGTAAATGATGCTCTCCCAGGCGGGAAAGAGCGAGTTTGTTTTGCCCGGTGAGGGGATTTGGAAAAATTTCCACGCGCCCGTGCCATTGGGAAATCTCCCACGCGTGATGTCTGCGCCCAGCGGCACGGCGGCCATCGAATCGGCTGTCGTCAGATTTGCCTTCGTCAGAAACAACGCCTCGCCCGCCGCCTTCAATTGAAAGTTCGTGTGAAACGGCGACCCGGGGACCGTGCGATTTTTATCCGACAGAAACACAACCAGGAAACTCCGCCCCGCCAGCACGGTCCCCGCTGGAAACGTCCATTTCAAAGGGATCCCAGCGACATCACTCAGCCCCCAGCCACTCAGATCCGCAGGCGTGCTGCTGTTGTTATAGAGTTCCACCCAGTCGGGCGTGCTTCCATCCTCATCCTGCAGCGACCCGTGATTCTCGGCGCACACTTCATTGATGACCACCTCCCCGGTGTAGTTCACAAGCGGACCCGTGATCGCATCGACATCAAAGAGGCGGCCACCCAGGGACGTTGTGCGTGTGAATTCAATGCGGAAATCATCCCCCGTCACCACCCCGTCGGGAAACGTCCGCGTCACCACGCCATCGAATCCATTGTTGTCGAAACAATCCACCACCTTCCCCTCCACCAGAAATTGCACCATTTCTGTATCGCGCGCGGAGGAAGCCCCATCGCCTGAGAGATTGATCCTGTAGCCCGCCAGATTCAGCGGCGTGCTGGTGTGCCATTGGATGAAATCCACCGTCTCCCCGCCATTGCCCACGATCTGATCGCCATTGTCCTGCTCGCCTCCGTCGCCGAAAATAAAACTTTCCGGCTCCACCGCGCCATTCTTGTTTCCGAAGGCATCCTCCACCGTGTCCGTGCCCAGCACCACACTGCTCACGCTGAAGCCGGTTGCCAGCCCGGGACCCTCGTCATCGCGACCCGCCGCTCCCCGCCCCGTGTAAGTATTCGTGGCGGCATTGAAGGCCAGGCGGTCCAGAAACATTCCTGCAGGCACTGCAGAGACAACGCCCGTGCCATCCACCTCCAGGACTCTGGGGCCAGCCGCCGTCAGTCGCGTCAGCTCCAGCCGGAAGGCCCGCTTACCTGTCGCATTCGTCAGCGCGGAATCCTGAATCGTCAGCGGCACATTCAAATTCCCCGTCATGCCCTGCGGAATGTTGCCCTGGGAAAGACTTACAAAATTGATCCCATCCGCACTCCCCAGCAACCGGAACGCGGAACAGCCTCGCTGCGGATTGGCACCATCCTGCGACAGGCGAATTTCAATGCGCGAAAGATCGACGGCCGTCGGTGTTTGGAAATCCACCGTATCCACATACCCCGCGCCCGGTCCATCCATAAAAATCGACGTTCCCGGCTCCACCCACGTCCCGCTGCTGGCCAGGCCGAAGATCTGCCGCACATCCGAATTCCCCGCCCCATTGTGCTGGTTTGTGGAATGAATCACCCGCGCCCCCTGGGAGTTATCAAACCGATCCGCCGTCGTTCCCCCGCCGCCGTTCGTGAAATATCCCGGAGCCGCCTCAACTCCTCCGACCGATCCCAACAGCACCCCCACCATCCAGCCCCATCCCCAAAGACATTTCCGTCGCGGTGCACAGTTCGGTTCAGCCAGATTTAAAAACATAGGGTGGGGGGGGGGAGGGAGGACGGCTACCATTCCAACAGATTTCCCGCCAACCAACAAGCACCAAATCCCCGCAACCAAGGCGTCCGCCGGAATCCTGCCCTCCTAGTGGGGCGAGGCCGCCCAGGTGGGGCCAGGCTGCGCCCGAGCCATTCGTCACTCAGCATCCAAGGATTCAGCCAGCGCCTACCCCGCGCAGTCCAGCGCGGGCCGCACGTCGCAAGGAAACGTTGCCTCCGTTCTCCCAAGCACCCCATCACGATCGGCTCGGGCGCAGCCTCGCCCCACCTGCAGCTCAGCACCTCATCCTCCCCGCGGATTCACTTGCCTTCTCCCTCGCACGCCGGACTCTCCCCGCAGTCTGCGCCTGCCCCATGAACGTCACCACCAACGATCCCCGCAAATTCCTCAGCTTCAGTTTCCGGCTCGGCGGCCTGTTGGATATCCTGCTGGTCCTGGGATTGGCCGGCACCTGGGTGGGATGCTTTCGCGACTGGCACTGGTTCCTCGCCCTGTTCGATCACTTTCGCCTCCAAGGAGCCATCGCCTGCCTGGTTGCGCTCGTCGTGCTGGCCTGGCGGCGGCGATGGTGGCTGGTGGGATTCGCGGCGCTCAGTCTGGCAGTCAACGTCTGGCCGCTTTGGCAAACTTCCTTTCCACTGCCGGGAAATACCCTGGCCGATTCCCACCCCGGCCTCCGGATCGTCTCTTTCAACGTCTACACCAGCAACACCCGCTACCCCGAGACCCTGGCCTACCTCCAGCAGGCCGATGCCGATGTCATCCTGCTCATGGAAATCAACGATGCCTGGGCCACCGCCCTGCAACCCCTCCGCCGGACCCATCCCTACGGCACCGCCGAAGCCCAGGACGACAACTTCGGCATCGCCCTCTACAGCCGCCTGCCGCTCAGCCATTACCAGATCAAGCCCCTCGTCGAGGAAGGCATGCCCGTCATCACCGCCATCGTGCACAGCGGGGACCGCGCCGTCCGCCTCATCGGCACCCATCCGCTGCCCCCGCGCAGCCGGGACACCCACCGCGTGCTGCTCGAGGAAATGGCCCGCATCGCAACCCTCGTCACCACCCAGCCGGAACTCCCCGCCGTGGTCCTGGGAGATTTCAACGCCACCCCCTGGTCCCCCGCCCTCAATCTCCTGCGCACACAAAGCCCCCTGGACTTCCGCACCCCCCGGCCCGTCTGGCGCCCCACCTGGAATCTCCCCACCCCCCTCACCCTCCCCCTCGACCAAGCCCTCTGCACCCCGCCCCTCTTTTTCGAACAGCGGGAAATCGGCCCCGACCTCGGATCCGACCACCGCGCCCAGGTCCTGCTCATGAAATGGGCCCAGTCCGCCGGGGCGATCCTTCCCGTCGGCCCCGGCTGAGGTCCTTACGCATCCATCATGCCACCGGAGGGGGAGCGGGCGGCGGGTGGTCCGGTTTTGGGAACATGATCTGGCGCGAAGGAAGGAGGGAGGGGGGGGAGGGGCTCCTCTAGATGGGGGATAAGGCAAAACCGGGGAAATTGGCCGCTGAGCGGAGGAAATCTGGTTTTGAGCGAAGGGAAACCGCCGCCCACCCGAACGAAACTTCTGTTGTCTTTGACTTGCCCCCCCATTTCGGACACTATGCGCCAGCGCTTTCTTCACGCTCTCGCACAAATGCCCACCCCAACCTGTAGCACAGCGCCCAGACCCAAAACCCGCATAGCGTCCTGGGTGGACACGAAATAACCCTGTTCGGAAATAATACAAGAAACGCCACACCGCCGTTCATCCCACAAAAAACATGAAAATAGCAAAAAACGACATCCCAGAAAAACTCAACGTTCCCGGCGCAATCGCTCGTCAGGAGCTCAACTTCGGCGATGCCACCGGATACGGAAGTATCGCAGGGGAGTATTTCTCGCTCAAAGAGGGAACGGACATTGCGCCTCTGCTCAAAGGCCTTGAAGCAGATTTATGCCAGGCTCCCCACTGGGGATATATGATCGAGGGTGAAGTGACTGTTTCCTATGCCGACGGAACGGGGGAGACAGTTGTTGGAGGAGACCTGTTTTACTGGCCTCCTGGACACTCGATCAGAGTTGGCGTCGATGCCGAGATAATCCTCTTCAGTCCGCAGGCCGAGCACTGTGCCGTCGTGGATCACCTCAAGAAGCAGTTGGTTGGCTGATACCGCTAAATAACCCCCAACAAAAACAACCTGCCGAACAACCCGGTGGTGGACAAACGGCTACCCGGCCGGAGGCAAAATGATCCTCTTTACTCGAATCCTTTACCCGGTTGCGAGGCGGCGCTCCCGGTAGCCGGTGCCACACCTTGAACGTTCCCACCTACAGCCGTTTGACCATGACGCGGGAGTTGCGGCCGCTGCGTTCGCGTTGTTCGCGGCGGGCGGGGGGGAGGGCTTCGACGTCCCAGTTGGTGTAGCCGAGTTTGGTTTCGAAGTAGTCGTAGGCCTGGGTGCTGAGGGCGAAGAGGCTGGTGGCGGCGAGGTCGCGGGCGCGTTTCTCTGCGAAGCTGACGAGGCGTGCGCCGTAGCCCTGGCCCTCGTGGGATTTGCGGATGTAGAGGCAGCCGATCTCGGCGAGTTTCTCTTCCGGCCATGAGTGGACGGCGACGACGCCGAGGAGGTTGCCATCGACTTCGAGGACGGAGTAGTCTGCGAGGCGGTCGCGGATCTGCTGGCGGTTGCGGGCGACGAGTTCCTGGTCGCTGACGGCCTGCTGGATCATGGAGAGGATGGCGGGGATGTCTGAGCGGCGGGCGGGGCGAATCTGCTGGTAGGCGTCGGCAAAGATCATGGTGCCGACGCCTTCGTTGCTGAAGAGTTCGCCGAGGAGGGCTTCGTCGAGGCGGCCATCGACAAAGTGGGCGCGGGGGACGCCTTGGGAGCAGGCGCGGGCGGCGATGCGGAGGGGGTGGGCGAGGGTGGGCTCTGAGCGGCTGTCGAATTGTTCGGCGAGGGCCTGGGCTTCTTCGACGGAGAGCTGGCGGAGGCGCTGGCCGTCAGCCTCGGGGAGGGCGGCGGAGACGACGAAGATGAGTTTGGCGGCTTTTAATTCGACGGCAATCTGGCAGGCGAGGACGGAGGAATTGAGCCGGACGGTGCGGCCGGCGCGGTCGTAGCCGAGCGGGGGGACGAGGGGGATGAGGCCGCGGTCGATGAGGGCCTGGAGGAGGTGTTCGTCCACGCGGTCGATGGTGCCGGTGTGGCGGAGGTCCTGGCCGTTGATGAGGCCGGCGGGGTGGGCGATGACGGCATTGGTGACGGCGGCTTGGAGATTTACCGTGGTCAACTGCTGCATGAGGTGGGTGCCGAGCCGGGAGGCGGCATCGATGGAGACCTGGAGCGTGGCATCGTCGGTGGTGCCGAGGCCGTCGTGGCTGGAGAGGGCGACGTCCCGGCGGGCGGCGAGTTCCTGGATCTGGTGGCGGGCGCCGAAGACGAGGACGACGTGGATGCTCAGGGAATGGAGCACGGCGAGGTCCATGAGGACATTGGCGAAATTGTCCGAATCAATGACTTCGCCCTCCACGAGCACAACAAACGTCTGGCCGCGGAACTGCGGAACGTAGCGGAGGATGCCGCGGATATCGTCAAATTTCATGGAGGTGGGGAGTCGATGGTAAAAGGGAGAGTCATCGTTTTGCGTGGGGAAAAATCAAGCGATTGCGGATTGGCGGGATTGCGCTGAAGGAAGGTTCGCCTTTTCCCCACATGATCCGTCCGGCCCTTACGTCCCTTCCATGACGCACGTTGACACCATCAGCAGCACCACGTTCCGATGGGAGCGTCTGCGCTCCGTGGCGGCGGGCGTGACGGAGACGGCGAACTCGACGTTTCTGGGGGTGATCGCCATCCAGTATTTCCATGCCAGCCAGGAAATGAAAGGGGTGCTGCTCACGAACACGTGCCTGGGTCTGCTGATCAGCCCGCTGGTGTTGTGGTTCGCGGCGCGCCGGGGATGGAGTGCGGGGAAGGGGATCATGATTTTCTCGTTCCTGGCGGCGGCGGGGTGTCTGCTGGGGATGATCGACAATCTGGGATGTTTCGCCGTCGGCGGCATTCTGGCCTATGCGGCGGCGGCGAGTGTGGCCCCGCTGTATGTTTCCATTTACGATGCGAACTACGCGCTGCAGGTGCGTGGGAGGCTGTTTGCGGCGAATTATTTCCTGCGGATTCTCAGCAACATTATTTTCGCCTTCGCGGCGGGCATGCTGCTGGATCAGCATCTGGGCTGGTATCCGGTGATTCTGGCCTGCTACGCGGCGTGTTTTATCTTCTCCGCATACTGCGTGAAAAGAATGCCCGAGGTGAAACTGGAGCCCTCCCGCAGCCGCAATCCACTTATCGCCCTGCGCCATGTGAAGGAGGACCGCGTGTTCCGGTGGACGCTGGTGAGCTGGATGCTGCTGGGCATGGCCAATCTGGCGATGTTCCCGCTGCGCACCGAATACCTGGCCTCGCACCAATACGGCCTGGGCTTGAGTGCGCACGATGTGGCGCTCTACACGGCCGTCATTCCCAACGTGGCGCGGCTCGTGTTCAACCGCGTCTGGGGGCCGTTGTTCGATCGGATGAATTTCTTCCGGCTCCGCATCATTTTGAACACGGGCTTCATGCTGGGGTTCCTCTCCTTCTTTACCGGGGGCGGGGTCGTTGGCCTGTGGATCGGGGCGCTGCTGTTCGGGATTTCCAATGCGGGGGCGGATCTGGTGTGGAATCTCTGGGTCACGAAAATCACCACCCCGGACAAAACCGCGGAATACATGGCGGTGCACAGTTTCCTCACCGGAGTGCGCGGGGTGATCGCTCCGATTGCCGCCTACCAACTGACCAAGGTGATGAGCATCGGCTCCATCGCCTGGATCTGTGCCGGGCTGGTGGCGCTGGCGTCGGCGCTGCTCTGGCGGGAGCGCGGCAGCTTTTCCGGCAGGGATCTGCCCGAGGAACTTCCTGCGGAGGTGGAGTGAGACGCTGCGGTCCGTATTCTTGGGGGTGAAAAGCGTTGCGCTCACATCGGCGGATGTCTAAAGTCGCGTTCGCTGAATTCCCAGCAAATCTCCACCAAACCAACCCCGATTCATGAATCACAATCCCAACAGACGGTCCTTTCTGAAGCTCGCCGGTGCTGCGTCCGCGGCCGGCACCCTCGGCTTCCCCAACATTCTCCATGCCCAGAACAAGGGTGACAAACTCCGCGTCGCGATCATCGGATCCGGCGGCAAGGGCGGCGCCCACATTGACAGCGTGGAAAAGGCCGGCGACATCGTCGTGGCCCATTGCGATGTGGACAAAGGCCGTCAGGGCAAGGTGCCCCAGGTCTGGCCCGGTTCCAAATTCTACCAGGATTACCGCATTCTCCTCGAAAAGGAGATGAAGAATATCGACGCCATCATGGTCGCCACTCCTGACCATCACCATTACCTGCCCACCGCGCTAGCGATGGAAGGCGGGAAACACACCTACACGCAGAAGCCGCTTGTCCACACGGTTTGGGAAGCCCGCCAACTGCTTGGTGGCGTGAACAAATACAAGACCTGCACCCAGATGGGCAACCAGGGCCACTCCAACAACGGCAACCGGATGATCTACGAGTTCGTCAACAGCGGCATGCTCGGCGACGTCACGGAAATCCATTGCGTCACCAACCGCCCGATCTGGCCCCAGGGCATCGAACGCCCCGCCGGTGAAGACCCCATCCCTGAAGGACTCGACTGGGATCTCTGGCTCGGAGGCGCCCCCCAGCGTCCGTTCAAGAACGGCGTTTATCATGATTTCAAATGGCGTGGCTGGTATGATTTTGGCGGCGGAGCCCTCGCCGACATGGCCTGCCACACGATGGACAGCATTTTCTGGAGCCTCAATCCCGGCCTGCCCAGCAGCGTCGAAGTCATTGAAATCAATGGCCACACCACTGAGACCTTCCCGAAAGGCGCCATCTTCCGCTGGACCTATGAAGCCGGCACGCTCCCCAATGGCAAACCCCGCCCCGGCCTCGTCATCTACTGGTATGAAGGCATGCTCCAGAAGGACGGCAAGGACGTCCCCGCCGCCGAACGCGTCCGTCGTCCCGCCAAAATGGCCGCCGATCGCAAAATGCCCGCCAGCGGCAACGTCTATTTCGGCACCAAGAACGACCTCCTCATCCAGGGCGACTACGGAGATAGCTCCCGCATCGTCCAGACCGAGGAGGAAATGAAAACCGCCCCCATCGGCAAGCCACCGGAAATGCTCCCGCGCAATCCCGATGGTGACGGCGACTACGGCCAATACATGGACTGGCAGCGCGCCTGCAAGGGTGAAAAACCCTGGAACGCCCCCGGCTCCAATTTCACCTACTCCGCACCGTTCACCGAGTCGATCCTGCTGGGCAACATCGCCCTGCGTGTTGGCAAGATGAACGAGAAACTCCTCTGGGATGGCAAGAACATGAAGTTCACTAACAGTGAGGAAGCGAACAAATTCGTCACCAAGGAATACCGCAAGGGCTGGGACCACAAACTGGTCTAAGCGTCCTCTGAGATCCTCAAACGATCAGGCGTCCGGGAAACCGGGCGCCTGATTTGTTTTGCGGGATCACACCCACAACGCGAACCGCCGCTTCCATTTGGGCAACACCTGCAGGATGTCCTCCTTCTTGCGCCGCGATCCCAACTCCCAGACGATGGGCAGTTCCGGCGGCACCAGGGGGAGCAGCCGGTTGAAATCCACCGTGCCCTGGAATGGCACGCGATGGTCCCGTTCCGGCCAGATGACATCGTGGAAGTGCGCGCCCACCAGGTAGGGCGACATGCGTTCCAGCCACTCCGCATGGTCCAGCAGGCCGAGATTATGTTTCCGGTGGACGTGCCCGAAATCATGCCAATAGCCGACATTCGGCCCCGCATATTCCTGCATCAGCCCCACCATTTCCCGCTCGGTGGGCACCTGTTCAAAATGGCTGCGGCTTTCGATTGCCAGCGTGATTCCTTTATTGGCGGCGGGTTCGAGCAGTTTTTCCAGCGCCTCCCTGGAGCGTTTTAAATAGAACGGGCCCAGTTGCTCGCGGCGTTTCAGGAACTTCAATTTCAGATCCACATACTCCCGCGATTGAATTTTCCCCGTCTTCACCAACTCCTCCAACTGCGGCGTCATCCGCTTCATCGGTACCGTCCCCAGATGGATCACCACGTATTTGGCCCCGACCTCGGCCCCGAAGTCGATCGTTTTCAACGTCAGTGCCAGAGCCCGTTCGCGGTCGTGGGAACGATGTCCGGTGAACTCATAGGCATCCGGAGCATCGATCATCAGTTCCACCGGCGACGGGCAGAAATTATGCACTCCCGAGACCCGCACCTTTCCCTCTTTTACCGCCCTAATCACGCCCGGGAGCAGCGAAACCTTCAGTCCATGACTGATCTCGATGGTGTCGAAACCCATCCCCAAGATTTCATCCACCATCGCGCCCCCGTCCGAATGGCGGTGACTGTTCCAGCAGGTGGAAAACGATAACATGGTCGCTCAGCAATAGCGGAGGAAAGCTCTATGTAAACCCCGAATCAGTTCAGCCATGACGCAAAAAAGAGAGCCCCGGCACAACCTGCCGGGGCTCTCCTTGCAGAGTAGATGCTGAAAATCAGCAGCAGAAATTAGCGCTTCAACAAATCGCGAATCTCGGTGAGGAGGGCGATGTCAGCTGGAGGAGCGGTCGGGGCGGCGGCTTCCTCTTTCTTCATCATGGCCATGAGTTTGTTGGCAGGCTTGATGATGACGAAGAAGACCACGGCCGCAGTAATGATGAAAGAAATGACGGCCGAGATGATAATTCCAAGGTCAAAAATCCACCACGTAAGCGGAACTTTGGGATTCCCACCAATCAGGCTGAGGAGGGGGGTCACAATACCGTCAGTGAAAGCCTTGACGATTACTCCGAAGGAAGCACCGATGATCACACCGGTTGATAGATCGATGACATTACCTTTGAGGATGAAGTTTTTGAATTCTTTTAACATGGGGATGGCTGGTTGACGTTTAAGCGAAACCGAACGATCTTTCGGCTTTGCGGGGGGGGGAATATGGCTATTTGCAGCAATTTGTCACGAGGAGATGCTAACATATTTTACCGGAGTCGTTGAACCTCAATGGATCAAATTTTCTCACGTTCGAGAGTGACATCCTCCCAGGAAACCGGGTCCTCGATGGGTTCGAGGTGAGTGAAGATAATCAATCCGGGAATGGCGATCCGGAGGTCCCTTTCAATGCGTTCCGCCAGATCATGCCCGCGGGAAATGCTCCAGGCACCGGGCATCAGTAAGTGGACCGAGGCAAACCGCAGCGCCGCCGCCCGGCGGGTTCGCAGGGCGTGGTATTGCACTCCTTCAGCGGCATATTTTGAGAGAACTCCCCGAATCATTTCCAATTCCTCGCCCGGCAGGGCGGAATCCATCAGCCCATGCATTGACTCCCGGACGAGCTTCAGGCCGGTGGCAATGATGTGAAACGCGAGCAGCAAGCCCAATGCCGGATCCAGCCACGGCCATCCCGTCAACGCCACGAGAATCACCGCTGCCACCACCACGACGGAAGTCCAGACGTCCGTCATGAGATGTTTGGCATCCGCCTCGAGGGCCACCGAACGGCGTTCGCGGCCCACCTTATAAAGCAGCCTGGCCACCCATAGATTGACCAGCGAAGCCAGGACGGAAACGGCGATACCCGCCACCGGCTGCGTCAGGGCTTGCGGGGAGAAAAAGCGTTCAATGGCCGTCCATCCGATCGCCACCGCCGCAATCATGATAAGAGCGCCTTCGATGCCAGCGGCAAAATATTCCGCCTTGGAATGGCCGAACGCATGCTCCTCATCCTCGGGTCGCACCGCCACCGCCAGCGAGGCCAGCGCCACCAGGGCCGCCGCCAGATTGGCCAGTGATTCGAGGGCATCCGACAGTAGGCTGACGGATCCCGTGAGTTTCCAAGCCACCAGCTTGAGCAGAAAGGTGAGCACTGCGGCAGCCACCGAAAGGGCGGCGTATTGAGTGAGGGGGCGTTGCTTCATTGCGTTCACCGTTCGACGGCACCGGGGAAATTTCCATGAAATACTGCCGGGTCCGATTTCCAAGCCCCGGCAACGCCTTCACGTTGATCCGCGGACTGGAAAACTCCCGCGAAGGGCGGACATTCGGAACAATGCCATTTTGCGCCCACGTCCTTAGCCTCCTCTCCCTCCCGCTCCTCGCGATCACTACCGCCCACGGCGGGCAGTTGCGCGTGCAGCCCGAGCGGCTCGAGCTGACAGGCGGCAATCCCACTCACGGAGTGCTCGTTACGCTGCTGGCGGAGGATGGCAGCCAGACGGATGTCACGGCCCGCGCCGCATTTGTCTCGAATGCTGAGGCCATCGCCAGAGTCGATTCCAAGGGCGCCTGCACCGCCACGGGTGATGGCGAGACGACGCTGAAAATTTCCGCCGAGGGACTGGAAACCGTCCTGCCCCTGAAAGTCACACGCGCCCAGGAGACGTCTGTGCCGTCTTTCAAACAGGACATTCTCCCCATCTTCACCAAGACCAGCTGCAACATGGGCGGCTGTCACGGGAAGCTGGCCGGCCAGAATGGATTCAAACTCTCCCTGCGCGGCTATGCGCCGGAATGGGATTTCGAATCGCTCACGCAGGAACTTAACGGCCGCCGCATCAATTTCGCCTTCCCCGAGGAAAGCCTGCTCGTGCAAAAGCCCTGCGGCGATCTCGTGCACGAAGGCGGCGTGCGCTTCAAACGCGGCTCCCGGCTCTGGCAGCGCGTCACCGATTGGATTGCCGCACGCGCACCCGGTCCCATCAAGGACGAGGCCAACGCGGCCGAACTCATTGTGCTGCCGGGTGACCGGTCGATGAAAGTCGGTGAAACGCAGCAACTGCTCGTTCAGGCCGTTTATCCCGATGGCACGCGGCGTGATGTGACATGGCTGGCACAATTTTTCTCCAACGATGAAACAACCATTTCCGTGAAACCCAGCGGTCGGGCGAAATCCCTGCGCGCCGGTCAGGGCTCGGTGCGGGTCCATTTCCAGGGTCTCGTGCAGGTCATCAACCTGGCCATCCCCTACGAAACACAGGTCGATCCCGCCGTGTTTGTCGCGGCCCAAACCGCCGTGGATCCGCCGCTCTTTCAAAAGCTGCAGCAACTGCACATCCCACCATCGGATGCTTGCGACGATGCCGCCTTCCTGCGCCGCGTCTTCCTGGATGTGATCGGCCTGCTGCCGACCTCGGAGGAAGTGCGGCAGTTTCTCGCAGACAGTCGTCCGGACAAGCGGGCGCAGGTGCTGGAGCAGGTGCTGGCACGCCCGGAGTATGTGGATTACTGGACGCTGCAACTCGCGGACCTGCTGCAGAACCGCAAGGAACGCGACCACGATGTGCGCGGTCCGAAGGGCGTGCGGGCCTTTCATCAGTGGCTGCGCACGCAGGTGGCGGCAAATCGACCATGGAGCGAGATCGCGCGGGACCTGCTGCTTTCCCAGGGAGGCAGTGGTCCGCAGCCAGCCGTGGGATATTTCGTGACGGTGGTGGGTGAGAAGAACCGCGTTGAGGAAAGTGAACTGCCGGACTCCGTGGCGCAGTCGTTTCTTGGCACCCGGATCGGATGCGCGCGCTGCCACAATCATCCCCTCGAACGCTACACGCAGGATGATTTCTATCATTTCGCCGCCTGTTTTTCGAAGGTCCGTCTGGAGCGCGTCAGTCCGGAGAAGGGGATGACTCTGCTGACGACGGTCAGCCAGGAGGAGAAGGAACAACAAAAGAAAATCGCTGAACTGGAGGCCAAGGTGAAAGAGGCGCGGGAACAATCGGAGGCGCGGGGCGAGGAGGGCGTGAAACAACTAGCGAATGCCGAGCGTGAATTGCTGGAGGGGAAAAAGCGCCTGTCGGAAATTTTCAGCAAGCCCGCCGGCGTCAATCAACCGCGCACCAATCAGTTCATGGAAGCGCGCCCGCTTGACCGCGCCGCGCTCGCCGTGGAGCCCGGCAGCGATCCGCGCGTGCCGTTTGTCGAGTGGATGTTGAAGTCGGAAAATTTCAGCGGAGCCATGGCCAATCGCCTTTGGAAACATTTTATGGGCGCGGGGCTCGTCGAGCCGGTGGACGATCTGCGGGCCAGCAATCCTCCCTCCAATGCCGCGCTCTGGGCGGTCTTGAATCAGGAATTCAAGGGCCATGGCTTCGATATCAAACATCTCATCCGGCTCATCGTGCAATCGCGCGCCTACCAGCTCTCCAGCAACACCCGGCCGGAGAACCAGACGGAAACACGCTTCTATTCCCACAACTACGCCAGACGCCTGCCGGCGGAAGTCATGCTCGATGCCATTTCGCAGGCCACGGCGGTGCCGGATGCCTTTCCGGGAGCACCCGTCGGCCTGCGGGCTCAGCAACTGGCAGATTCCTCCGTGAGTTCCTATTTCCTCTCACTCTTTGGCCGCAGCGAACGCGTCACCGCCTGTGCCTGCGAGCGCCAGGGCGAGGTGACGCTCCCGCAAATGCTGCACATCCGCAACAGCGAGGAGCTGGATGCCAAGATCAAACAAGCAGGGGGCCGTCTCGATTTACTGCTGAAAAATCCGGATAACAAAATGGTCATCGAGGAACTTTATCTGAATTCCGTAAGCCGCCTGCCCACGGAGCCCGAACAGCAGGAAATTGCTGCGGCGCTGGCCAGGGATCCGCGCGAAGCGGTCCTGCCCGATCTCTTCTGGGCGCTGCTCAACTCCAAGGAATTTGCTTTCAACCACTAGGAAAATCATGCTCAACATTTCTCCCTTTCAAAATCGCAGCCAGCTTTGCAACGGCAGCAGCCGTCCGTAGAGCGCCCCCGGCGGTCGTGCTCGTGGGTATCCCAAGCTATGATTTGCGGTGCCCGTGCCAAGCGGCTTCCAAGCACACAGTTTCCGCAGCGTTGATTTCTCGGCCCACGGTCAGCCAGTGTTGGTCCAAGCGCACCAGATCTGGATTCGCGGAGTGTCGTGGTTGCCATCGTGAAACATGGAAGCCTTGCGCTTCGAGCACGGCGGTCATGGATTCCGCAGTCCAGACGGCTTGGTGCCCGTGCTCAAAGATCGCTGCGCGCACGGTCGATTCGCGAGTGCCATCTCCCCAGCCTGCATTTTTGAAAAAGGCATCGTAACTCGACGGGGCATGTTTTTGGATTTGGACAATGTCGGGGAAGGCTAGGCGGAGGACACCTCCTAGCATCAGGACGCGACGGCATTCTTGAAAGAAATTCCAGGCATCACGCGCGGTGACGTGTTCGATGACATGCTCCAAGAAGATGTAGCGCACGCTGGCATTTTCGCAGGGCAGGGGCTTCGTAATGTCGATTTGGTCGGCATCTGTATTCTCCCATGGCTCAGGCAGGTGTTTGTCAGAACAACCCAGGTGGAGGAAGCGGCCAGAGGGAGGAACACGTGGAGGATGATGTGGCGCGGGTGCCAACGGGGTAAGCAAGACATTGTGCGGGCTGGCCCACGCCGCGTAATCGGTGTCCAACACGACACTCCAGTTGGTCTGGAGCGTGTTTAGGCTGGTCACAAATCCGCTGGCAGCAAGGCGGGGATACATCGCCACCATAAGGAACCATTCGTCGAAACCGTAGCTTGGCCACTTGGTTCCAAAGATCGGCACGATCCCTTGTTGGGGATAGCAGACTGCCTCCCAGAAGGTGCCCCGGCGGGTGTGCCAGAGGAACGCTTCCATCAGGTCACGCATGTTCTCACGCACCTTGGTACCAAAGTGGCAGGCTTGGATGGGGCGGTAGTTCAGGCACCCGTTTGAGGCCACCTCTTCCATCATCGCGTTGGTGATCCGCCACGTCCCCGCATCCATTTCCCGGAGAGACTCCGTTCTGCGCACCACCCAAGCGTAATCTGGCAGGCGGTCTGCATCCATGACCGTAACTAAATACCCTGCATCCTCCAGCGACAGAAACCGCCACATCGCTCCAGGATTGTGCCGAATGGAGGAACTTTTCATTAAGTATATTTCACAGCCAACCGCAGTCAGATCAGGAATCAGAAATGCCAAGTCAGCCGCCAGATACACCCGCACCGTAATCTCAGGACGCTTTGCCTGGATTTCCTTGGCCCCTTTTAGCAGCGGCTGGACGTAGTGCTCCCAGGGCGCATAGCGCCGCACAAGACCCTTCTCTGTGGCAGTCTTCATCAGCTCACGTGTCGGAGCCGGCAATTCCTGATCGCTGCCATCCACGTTCTTCCAAAAGAGGGAGATTGCTAACACATGTTGGGATTCAGACTCATTGATTATTCGGTCCACGCCAAAGAGGAACTCAAATTCCATCCTTTCCTCTTCCGTAACTTTCTCATGAAACTCCTCAACAAGTTCCTCCGTGAGAATTGGGAAAATTTCAGTCCAATTCATCGCTCGGAATTACTTTAGGAATTTGTCGCATGTTATTCTGGGCGGTGAATCCACTGCTCTCTGGGCAAGCCTTGTAGGAATCCAGCAAATTTTGAGTTTTGAAAACCAGATAACCACCATGCTGCATCTTTTGCTGCGTACACATCCATTGTGGCACGGTTGAGTATCTTTAACGCACTCTCGCGGAGTTCCTCGTCCACTAATCTCGGTATGACCGCATCACAAATCTTAGCAATCTGTGGAACGCCTTCCATGGAGTAAAAGTCTCTTGAAGCCATCCTGTGGTTTTGTGAGAAAAAAGCGCCAATTTCCCGCAAGTCTTGCGGCCATTTTTCCGAAAAAACACTTCGTGGGAGTTTACAAACCTCCGAAAATGATCCAAATGCCTCCATTGCTTTCGCCTCGTCTTTTGACGATAGGCGGTCCACCCAAAAGAAAAATTCCGGTTTTGTGATGCCTTGTTGAAGCAATTTCCAATTTAAATTTTTTTCGGCAAAATATCTTTCCTTTTCTTCATCGAGCGTTTCGGTAGCTATCGTATTGCCAATTGTTGAAGCTGTTTCCGCTTGGCGGGGAGAACTTACGGGAGGAGGCATCCGAGAATGTTGCAAGCTAGCTGGTGGGACTATGTTAGGCTTCCTGGCGTCACGCTGGAAGGTGCCATTCGTAACCAACGCCCATAAAATTAGCGCGATGAGCAATGCAAGTATTATTATGAATTTCTTCCAAAATCTCGCTAATTTCATAAATAGTTCACACGGGCAAGGATAAAAAAATTTATTCCGGCCGTTTTACCTCAACCGGCCAAGGGGATGCCCCCCAAGGAGCATACTCAATATGGATTTCTTCTTTCTGTGCGGTGCCTTGCGTGTCTGTGTACGGAACCCAAAAAATAAAATCGTATGAGACGACGTTGGTAGAGTGCTTTACAATAAACTTATCCGCAACTCTGTCAGAATCAGTAATCACTTTTTTGGGTTGAGTGCAATTATCAGAGAGCCAAGTTCCATGTGTCATCTTGTAATCAGTGGGAGTCAAAGCTTCCTCTGTTCCAGGATCTCCAGCCCAAGACTTAATATTTGTGTCGTCCTCATCTTCGGGGCCTCTGTCAGTTCCCTTAATACACTCATTTGGATTCTCAGTATCCCCGAGACAGAGTTTATCCTCCGCAGAATACCCTTCCATGTAAAGGAAGTAGCCCCAAACCTCGCCAGGCTTAACTGGGTATCTCGCCAGGTCATCCCATCGTAAAAACCTATTGCCAGAGTACTCCCAACTTAATTGTTTATATTGTGTTCCTGTACTATAACCTCCGGGTGCCCGCTCTTTCCATGAAATTGTTTGTTTCAGTTCATGCTCAATGTCTTGCTGACCCATCATCCCGAGCACGGTTCTCAATTGCTCACGAGTGGAGGGATAGCTTAAAGGGTCGGTGCAATAACTTATCCCCTTAAGTTCCATTAGGACACTTAATTTTACCAGAACTTGGTCTAAAATATCGTCGATTACCGCTTTGAATTTCTTTTTCTCCACTTTATCCTTATCCTCCCAACCGTCTGCGTCAGCCCCCCAAGTGTGGGCTCCAAAAACAGCAAGTCCCGCAGCACTAGATCGCTTCAAAAAAGTTCGTCGAGTCTGGCCAATCGGCTTGATCGCCGATTTCTGCTTGCTAAATGCGGATCTTTTCATGATGGGCGAAGGGTAACTTGCCGACAAATTTTTGACAAGATGATTTTCAGGAATTTTGTCTGACGAAAAAGCCACTCAGCAAGCGTGGCCCCGTGTCGCCATTTGATCGTTCAATCCCTTTCCGTGGATCGCTCACCTCCATCTGTGCCCAGGCTGATTTTTCTCACTTGGAAACTCCGGCGCATACCCGAAGCGGTGCAGGATTGTGTCTGGTCCTTTCACCGCCGCAACCCAGAATGGCAAGTGGTGGTAGCCTCGGACGAGGACTGTCTGGAATGGCTGGCAGCTAGGCGGCCTGAGGATTTGATCTGGTATGAAAAGTTGCCGAAAGGAATTCTCCGGGCCGATGCGATCCGCAGGGTCTGGTTGCACACGGCCTCCCAGAAGGTTCCCCGCCGACTATGCCAGAGAAACGCTTCCATCAGTTGTCTCATGTTCTCACGAACCTTGGTGCCAAAATGGCAGGCTTGCATGGGCCGGTAATTCAGGCAGCCGTTGGACGTCACCTCTTCCATCATCGCATTCGTAATCCGCCACGTCCCGGCCTCCATGCCGCCCAACGCTTCCGTTCTGCGCACCACCCAGGCATAATCTGGCAGGCGATCTGAATCCATGACCGTGACAAAATCCTCGGCATCCTCCAGCGCCAGGAACCGCCACATCGCTCCAGGATTGTGGCGGATGGAGGAGCTTTTCATTAAATAAATCTCGCAGCCAATCGCCATAAGATCAGGAACCAGAAAGGCCAAGTCGGCGGCCAGATAAACACGCACCCTGATCTCAGACCGCTTTTCGTGAATTTCTTTGGCTCCTTTCAACAAAGGCTGGACATAATCCTCCCACGGAGCATACCGCCGCGCCAAGCCCTTTTCAGTGGCTGTCCTCCTCAACTCACGCGTTGGCGTTGGGAGTTCGTCATCGACGCTATCAACATGCTTCCAGAAAAGCGATACGGCGAGCACATGTTGTGAACTGCTCCGATTGAAGATCTGCTGTATCCCGAACAGATCTTCAAAATCTGCTCGCTCGTCATCGGACACGAGTCCGGCAAAGGCTTGCACTAGCTCATCTGTGAAGATGGGAAATATTTCAGTCCAATTCATTTGTTCATTACGACATTATTTTAGCTGCGCGACTATTGGATTGTGTTACTCCGGGCGCCTAATCCACTCCTCCATTGGTAAATCGTGGAGAATGCCTGCAAATTTGGAACTCATAAATTCAGTTGTCCACCAGTTTATATCTTTCTCGTCGTATATATACATTGTAAAACTGTTAAGTATTTCTAAAGCGCCATCAGACCGTTTAGGATCAAGTAACATGGGCAAGACCGCTTTGCAAATCTCAAGAATCTCAGGTTTAGCCTCAACTGATTCGATATCACCTACGGTGCCTTTCAGTTGATTGGCGACTAAAATGCGCTTGATTTCTGATAGATCTTTTGGCCAATCTGAAGGGACGGCGGAATCAATAGATTTTTCACATGCCTGCTTGAATATGTAATATGCTCTATCCGCCTTGTATTTATTTTCTGAATTTAGGCATTCAACCCAAAACCGAAAAATAGGGGTTGCAATAATAAAACCAGCGAACCTTGGATCGGCGGGATGATCATCCAGGTACTTTATTTTTTCCATTTCAAAATCCAATTCGCCTGTCTCGGTGCGGCTTAGAGATGCGGCTTCTGGTTCATTATGGATTTGAGTAAGTTCAGGAATACCCGCAGTGGTTGCTGTGCTGTCGAGGCGCTTGAATGGCGGAGCATTTTCCACAGGAGGATGCCACACAGATAACCCTACACACAAAAGCAGGCCTGCTATTAATATAATGATATATCTAGTTTTCAATTACCTCTTCTGCAATCAACCACGTACCCGAAGTCTTCACCGATATACTGCGCTGGGAGCGAGACTCGAACAATTCTGCCATCCTTCAACTCGAGCCAAATTCTGTGCAGAAAAATTACGTACATTGACGCATGGTAAACATTGAATTTCGTCCCCTCCCGGTCAGAATCTGTCCACAACCGCTGCGGCTGCTCCGAGAGGTTTGCAGCCATGGTCCCCGGCTTGAGTTTGTAGTCTGTATCAGGTAGGCTGAAATCTTCTGGTGAGGAAAAAGCCCAAGAGGCGGTTGAACCAGCGGTTGGTTCGCGATCAGTTCCGAAGATGGTATGATTTGGATTACTGGTTTCATCTTGAAGCCCAAATTCGTCACACTCAGAATAATTTTCCATTGTCAAATGATACCCATATTTCTCTTCCTTAGTTGGGTGGATTCCGTCAGAGGAGAATTTCTCGAATATGTTACCTGAGGTGTATTCCCATTCTAGTTTTTTATACTTTGTCTGGGTGACGTAACCGGAGGGAGCCTTTTCCTTCCATCGGACGGTCTGTTTTAATTTCGCCTTTATTTTTTGGCCTGCAGTCCAACCAAGGAACGTTCTAAGTTCACCAGGGGAGGGCATGTTTTCCGCACCGCCATAGCTTTGAGATGCCTTAGCTATAGCCACTGCCAAAAGAGTGTCACACTCTGCCTCGAACTCCTTTTCAAAGTCTTCATGTTTATCTTCCCACCCCTCGGCATCGGCCCCCAAAGCATGGGCACCAAAAGCGGCATAGGCGGCAATTCCTGCGGCACCAGATTGCTTCAAAAACGTTCGTCTAGTCTGTCCGATCGGCTTGATCGCAGATTTTTGCTTGCTAGATGCGGGGCCATGCGGGACCATGCGGGACGACGCGGGACGTTTCATAGTGCCCGGAGGTTAGTCTTTCACAGGATTTTAGCAAGAAAAATTTATGTAGTCATTCTGCCACGGCGGCCCTCCGGCGGGTGCCGTCCGCATCGCAACTTACCAACCAAGTCGCCGCCCTATGGATTCCACACTCCCACCCGTTCCCCGCTTCATCTTTTTAACTTGGAAACTCCGTCGCATTCCCGAAGCGGTGCAAGCCTGTGCCGCGTCCTTTCAGCGGCGGAACCCGGACTGGCTGATACTGGTGGCGTCTGACGAGGACTGCTTGGAATGGCTAGCAGCCAAACGGCCTGAGGATTTAATCTGGTATGAGAAACTGCCCAAGGGAATTCTCCGAGCAGATGCGATTCGCCTGCTCTGGCTGCACACTTATGGGGGAGTCTATGCTGACATGGACGTGGAGTGCTTGCGTGGCCTGGATGATCTACGCGAACAACTGGCCGCAAGCTCCGCGTGGGTAGCGTTGCCACGGGACCATCCGATTCATGAACGGATTCATTTCAAGAATCAGCCGATGTGGATGAATGACTTCATGATTGCGAGGCCCGGAGCGCCAGCGCTTGGGGAAGCGATCCGGATGCTGCAAGAGCGCGTGGAAAGTGGGCGGAAAATCGATCCTCGTCACGCAGTAATGGAGACGGGGCCCGGGTTGCTGAGCGAAGTGATCGCAAAACTGGGGGGACTCGAGCCAAGCGGCGTGCTGCACCTGGCCTGGGAAACCATTCACCCGCTGCCTGATCTCACGAATGAGTTCCCTGAGAAAGCGGAGGTGGAATTGTCAATTCGGCAGCGCAGTTGGCGGCAGGCCAATCCTTACGTGGTTCACTATTGGTATCACACTTGGTGCAGCACGCGGAACATGGTGGTGACCCACCGGGAGTATTTGTTTGCAGATGCGGCGGAAGCGCTGCGAGAAAGCTTGGAGAAGTACGCCCACTATCTGGGACCACGATGGGAAACGGTTTCAGCAGCGCTGACTGGAATCGCAGCGCAGACCCAGCCCGTGGTGGTGGAGTTGGGGATCGCCCGTTCCTTCCTTTCGGAACCACCTGCCGGCGTCAACGGAGCCGAAGATCAGTGGTGGAAGGAGGACGCGCCAGAGGGGTGGGATTGGGGTGCGGGATGCTTTACGCGGGTGGCTGTGGAAGCGCTACGTGGCTATGATTTCCAGTATCATGGTGTGGACCCTTCGCCGGATGCGCAGCGCGTGGCACAGACGATGCTGAGACCTTTGATGCAAGAGGCAGAGAGTGGTGAAGAACAGATCTGCCGGGAGATAAGAGAACTACTGGGGTCGGAAGTCTTTATCTGGAATGGTAGCTCGGAAATAACGGAGCGAGTGCATTGGCTCGCTTGCACGGCGCGGGAGTTTTTGAATCAATTCTCAGGACAGGCGGACTTGATCTACATGGATCACGGTGAATGCAGCGAGGAAACGGCACGGATGCACGCGGCAGATGCTCAGTTCATCTTGGAGAAGAATTTGATCAAAGAGGGTGGGTTTGTGCTGATCGACGATCACCTGCTGGAGCCGGGAAAGGACTTGGAGCCCAAATCAAATTATTCGCGAGAAGTATTTGAGCAGGCTGGATGGCGAGTCGTGGCCGAAGGTCGGCAATTGCTCATGCAACGGCCCTATGAGGTGGAAGAGTACATTCCGCGTGTGATCCACGCTTTCCACCCTGAATCCGCAACGCTGAGTAAGGAAGAGGTGGAGCAACGCTGGACTGCCTCTCATCCAGGATGGGGGTTCAGACACTGGGATGAAGAAAGCGTCCGTGATTTTGTTCTGCACGAATGCCCTGAGTTCTTGGAAACCTTTGTCAGTTATCGGAGTGAGACGCAACGCATGTCGGCCGGGAAAATGCTGATACTAAAAAAGATGGGAGGACTAGCGGTCTCATCCAACATCGTGCCTCTGCGAAATCTGGAGGAGCTTCTGGCAGGGCGGGCAATGTACGTGATAGCGCAAAACCGCGAACAACCCAGCGACAATGATGATCCAACTTTCGAGAAATCCGTCTTGCGAGATGATTTCATCGCTTGCTGCGCGGGACATCCCTTTTGGGACGGACTGGAATACGATCTCGAATTTCATCTCAGAAGAAGCGGGGAGGCCTCTACAGGCGGAGTCTTTCTTGCTCGCCGACTGCGTGATGGATTGAGATTCCTGACGAAAGATTCCGAGTGGCCGGAACTATTGGATGCAGGAGTAGTTGGAGAAGGTCTCGATGAAGAATGTGCGGGCCAGAACTCCGAGGTTTGGTTGCAAATTTTTGGAACTGGATCATCAGAAATTTTCTAACAAGGTGAATTTCCGCAGCCACCGCGTGTTCGTTCTCGGCTTCGGTGAGCTTGCATTTTGGAGGATCTACTTTTGATTCATGAAATTCCATCCCTCATGCTCAACATTGCTCCCTTTCAAAATCGCAGCCAGCTTTGCAACGGCACTAACCGGCGTAATTTTCTGCGCATCGGGGCTCTCGCACCCTTGGGACTTTCCCTGCCGCAACTGCTGGCCGCCGAACAAGCCGCCGTTAAATCGCGGGCGAAATCCGTGGTGCTGGTTTATCTGGGCGGGGGAATTTCACACCACGACAGCTTTGATCTGAAGCCGGAGGCGGTGGAGCAGATTCGCGGGAAATACAAAGGCATTCCCACCACGGTTCCGGGACTCCAGGTCTGCGAGCTGATGCCAAAGATCGCGCAGGTCATGAACAAAGTCTGCCTCGTGCGCTCCGGCACCCACGAGAACGATCACCATGAGACCGCGACGAATTGGATCCTCTCCGGGAGGTTTGGCTCAGCCTTTGGAGACCATCCCGCGATGGGTGCGATCGTCGCGCACGAAACGGGCTTCACCGGACTGGTGCCGCCTTATGTTTCCATTCCGAAAAACCCCGCCTTCACCTGGGAACTGGGCCGCAGTGTTTGGCTGGGGGGCCGATGCGAATCGTTCAAGGCCGGGAATCCGAACGATGCCAATTACAAGGTGCGCGACCTTGCCCAGTCCGCCGCCATGACGCCCCAGGTGCTGGAGCGCCGGCGCAGTCTGCTCTCTGCGGTGGATCATTTGTCCGCCACGGTGCAGGGAAATGACCAGCTGGCCACCTTCGATGAGTTCAGCCAGAAGGCCGCCGCCATGGTGCTTTCGCCGCAGGCGCAGTCAGCCTTCGACATCACCAGGGAATCCGATGCCATGCGCGATGACTACGGTCGCAATCAATTCGGCCAGAGCTGTCTGCTGGCCCGCCGGCTGGTGGAAAGCGGCGTGCGTTTCGTCACCGTCGATTACGGTGGGTGGGATCACCATGCGAAAATTTACGAAGGGCTCGATAAAAAATTGCCTGAGTTCGACCAGGGGTTCTCCGCCTTCATCCGCGACATGGAAAGCCATGGGTTGCTGCAGGATACGCTGATTGTGGCGATGGGTGAATTCGGCCGCACTCCGAAAATCAATGACAAGGGAGGCCGGGATCACTGGGGCCGTGCCGGATCGCTGATCTTCGCCGGTGCCGGCGTCAAGGGTGGCAATGTCATTGGCTCAACGGATAAAAATGGTGCCTTCGTCACCGACCGCCCCGTGCGCCCCGCCGATGTCGCCTGGACCGTCTACGATGCGCTGGGCATCGATCCCACCAAGGAACTGCACACCCCGGAAGGCCGTCCGGTCAGCATCCTCGCGGAGGGCACTGCGGTGCAGGAATTGTATGCTTAAGTCGTGTCGTGCCGCGGGTCTGGTGCTGCTCGCATGGAGCGGATTGCACGCCGAGGACAAGCCGGCTCCGCCGCCCCGAATCCTTGCCATGGAGCCTGTGACGCTGACTCAGGGCTACAATGGCATTTTAAAAATTCGCGGCGTGCAGTTGAAATCCACGCAGCAGGTTCAGTTTGCGGACGTTCCCAACCTCAAGGTGGAGATCAAGGACAAGAAGGATGCGGGGGACGTGCAGGGATTCGACAAAGCGGACATCGGTGACAGCGAGGTCGACATCCAACTGACCATTCCCCCCGACCAGCCCGCCGCCACCCTCACGTTTACCATTCAAACGGAAACG